>CALGJU010000183.1 GCA_937928685.1 uncultured Granulosicoccaceae bacterium | reverse complement strand
ATTGAAGTTGCCGCCTCCGTCTTATGCACGCCGTGGGGGTGAAATTATTGCCGCTCAGTTGCGACAGGTAGGCATTGAAACTGAAATCAGTAACCTTGAATGGGCGCAGTGGCTTGAGCAGGTTTTCCGTGGTAAAGACTTCGGTTTAACTATTGTCTCGCACACAGAGCCAA
The DNA here is from genome assembly GCA_937928685.1 of uncultured Granulosicoccaceae bacterium. Classification (GTDB taxonomy): domain Bacteria; phylum Pseudomonadota; class Gammaproteobacteria; order Granulosicoccales; family Granulosicoccaceae. The sequence goes on along the minus strand of CALGJU010000183.1, from coordinate 8,246 downwards.
TGGATATCGGTATTTACGCCAAGCCTGACTATTATTTCCAGTATGACAACAAAGACTTTCAGCAGTTAATGTCTGACCTGACGCTTGAAACCGATGATGCAAAGCGCGGTGAAATGTTGCAGCAGGCGCAGGGCATCATTGCTGACGACTACGTCAACGGCTATCTGTTTCAACTCGCAAAGACCGGTGTAGCGAATGCTGATGTTGTCGGTTTGTGGGAGAATTCACCCACTCAAGCCAATGATCTTACTGAGGTCTACTGGAGTAAGTAGAGTCACGAGTAGCACAAAGAATAACGCCTTGTGATTCGCTATCTGGCGCGGCGGCTATTGTCGCTCGCGCTGACACTGCTTGTTGCCAGTGTCATTATCTTCCTCATCATCGAAGTGGTGCCGGGTGATACGGCGAGCCTGATGCTGGGTGTTAATGCCGATGAGGAAACCAGGCTGGCGCTGCGTGAGGAGCTGGGGCTGGATGTGTCGAAGCCGGTGCGTTATGTCAATTGGGTCAGTGGCATGTTGACTGGCGACTTTGGTATTTCCTATACCTACCGCACACCGGTCAGTGAGATGATTGCCGATCGTATGATGGTCTCGTTTCCATTGGCGCTGTACGCCCTGGCGCTATCGACTTTGATTGCATTTCCCGCTGGAATTATAGCCGCCACCAAGCGTGGCTCCTTTTCTGATGTCAGCATTATGGGGGTGACGCAACTCGGGGTGGCGATACCGAACTTTTGGTTTGCAATGATATTGGTGACTATCTTTGCCATTAAGTTGCGATGGTTTTCAGCTGGCGGGTTTCCCGGTTGGGAGGCAGGCTTTTTTGCAGGACTTAAATCACTGACACTTCCTGCTATAGCGTTGGCGCTGCCACAAGCATCAATTCTTGCCCGCGTTATGCGCTCATCGTTGTTGGATACTTTAGGTGAAGATTTTATTCGAACTGCACGCGCTAAGGGACTGAGTGCGAGACAAGCGTTATGGGGCCATGCACTTCGCAATGCGCTGATACCGGTGCTTACTATTATCGGGCTTCAGTTTTCTTTTTTGCTGGCTGGCGCCATTATCATTGAGAACATATTTTTCCTGCCCGGTCTGGGTCGTATGATCTTTCAGGCGATTACCCAGCGCGATCTGATTGTTGTAGAGAGCGTTGTGATGTTGCTGGTGTTTGCGGTGGTTGCTGTGACGTTTCTGGTGGACATTGCCTATGCGGTGGTTGATCCGCGTTTGCGCAGGCGGGTTTAGGCAGCATGCGAAGACGTAGAAATTTAGTCATTGGTGCGCTGCTGTGTTTGCTGTTTATTGCGGCGGCAGTGGTGTCGTTTGTGTGGACGCCGTTTGACGTAGTCGCTCTTGATATCGCCAATAAATTAAAAAAGCCGGGTGGTGCGCACTGGTTTGGCACTGATCACTTTGGTAGAGATATTCTGTCAATGATTATGGTCGGTGCGCGCACCTCTATCGCCGTGGCATTGGTTGCAGTGGGTATTGGCATGGTGTTGGGTGTGCCACTGGGCTTGTTTGCGGCTGCTAAGCGCGGAACACTGATAGATGAATTGATTATGCGTGGCAATGATCTTATCTTTGCCTTTCCAGCGCTATTGATTGCGATTTTAATTACCGCAGTGCTGGGTCCAAGTGCAATAAACGCGATTATCGCGATTGGCATTTTTAATATACCGGTGTTTGCAAGGCTGACCCGAGCGGCCGCGCTGAGTCTTTGGGAGCGAGACTATATTTTAAGTGCCCGAGTGGCAGGCAAGTCAAAGTTGCGCATTTCTGCTGAGCATATCCTACCGAACTTACTCAACTTGCTTATTGTGCAAGGGACGATTCAATTTTCTTTAGGTGTTTTGGCGGAAGCGGGTTTGTCGTATGTGGGTCTGGGCGCTCAGCCACCCACACCTAGCTGGGGCCGTATGCTGGCTGAGAGCCAGACCATGTTTTCATTCGCGCCTCACCTGGCTATTTTTCCGGGGCTGGCTATCGTCTTCACTGTGCTCGGGCTCAATTTGTTTGGTGATGGTTTGAGGGACTATTTTGATCCCAGGCTCAGGCACAATCGTCACGACGAATCTCCTGAAGCCATTGTTAAAGATCAGCAAAGTGTTAATGACGAGCAAGGTGTCTCGTGAGTCTGCTGACGGTTCAGGACCTGCGGGTTTCCATCGGCGGTAAATCAATCCTTACTGATATTGATCTGTCGGTGGAGGCGGGCAAAGTACTTGGCATTGTTGGCGAGAGTGGCTCTGGCAAGTCAATGACGGCGTACTCGATTATGAGGTTATTGCCTGACGGTTCTGAACAGAACGGCAAGGTGATCCTTGACGGGACCGAGTTGACGTCGCTTTCAGAAGAGCAGATGTGCCAGGTGCGAGGCCGTCGAATAGGGATGGTCTTTCAAGAGCCTATGACCGCGCTTAACCCGCTGCATACCATTGGTGATCAGATAGCCGAGACGGTAAAAATTCATACCAACACCAGTCGATCAGAAGCACGCCGTATCACGCTGGATACGCTCAGACGGGTCGAGCTACCGCCTGAGGAATTTCCTCCTTCACGCTATCCGCATGAGCTTTCAGGCGGGCAAAGGCAGCGAGTCGTCATTGCCATGGCGATAGCATTGCGACCACAACTGCTTATTGCGGATGAACCGACCACGGCGCTTGATGTGACCACGCAGGCACAGCTGTTACACCTGTTGAAACGTTTGGTGGATGACGATCAAATGGGTCTGGTGTTGATCTCTCATGATCTGGCGGTGATTGCCAGTACCGCTGATGATATTGCTGTGATGCGAAACGGGGTGGTGGTTGAGTCCGGTAGTACAGATGTAGTCTTCAATCATATGCAGCATCCGTATACACGTGAACTGATGAAAGCCTCGGGACATGTACCGCAGAAGCTGGCCTCTACAGCCGAGGTCACATCGCCTTTGTTAGTCGTTAAAGACCTGGTTCGTGATTATAAAGTTGCACGCAAGGGGGTCTTTGACAAAGTCAGCTTTTTTCGGGCGGTTGATGAGGTGAGTTTTACTATTTATCGCGGTGAGAACGTGGGCCTGGTTGGTGAGAGCGGTTGCGGTAAATCCACTCTTACACGGGCAATACTCGGGCTTGAAGATATTCAAAGCGGATCTGTCAGTCTCGATGGAGAATTCGTGATCGCCAATGAAGTAATGAGTTTGTCTTCCAGACGCAAAATGCAGGTGGTTTTTCAAGATCCTTACGGTTCCTTTAACCCCAGGCACACGGTGGGTAGATTGGTGGCCGAGCCGCTACATGCCTTAGCGATTCAACCTGATCGCCGCGCCAGAGAAAGAGCGGTTCATGAAGTGCTGGCCCGGGTTGGCTTGCAAGCCTCTGATGGTGAAAAATATATTCACGAGTTTTCGGGCGGTCAGCGCCAACGCATCGCTATTGCGAGAGCATTGATAAATCGACCGTCGCTAATTATTCTTGATGAAGCGGTGTCAGCGCTCGATGTATCCATTCGGGCGCAGATACTTGATCTGTTGGTAGAGCTGGCGGCCAGTGACGATATTGCCTATCTCTTTATTTCTCATGACCTGTCGGTGGTGCGTTCTTTTACCGATCGGGTATTGGTAATGAAGGATGGTAGGATAGTGGAAGAGGGAGAAACGGAAACGGTGTTCCGATCACCGTCACACCCGTATACCAAAAGCCTCATCGCCGCAGCACCCACGCCGCCAAAAGTGGCCCATTGAACATAGTTCGGTCGATAGAACGATTGTTAATGGAACGGTAGATAGATCGCTGAAAGAAAAGATCGGTAAGTGTTAGGAGCAGTGCCTTGTATGATGTCACTTCAATTCAATCAGCAAAGTAAGATTATGCAGTTAAGTCGTCCGCATCGAGTCATACCATGGTTCGCTGTGTTGTTGTGGTGCAGTGTGGTCATGAATTCTACCAAGGTAGGCGCTGACCAGAGTTTTCGTTTTGGTACCGGCGGTTCTGCAGGAAGTTATTTTCCTATCGGGTCACTGATTGGCGTGGCCATCAATCAGCAGCGGATACAAACTGACACCGGGGACTTAGTGGTGATTCCACAGCGATCGAGTGGGTCGGTGTCGAATCTTGTCGATATCTCTCAAGGGTTACTGGAAGGCGGGCTGGCACAGGCAGATGTGGTCAGCTTTGCTTATGAAGGCAAAGGCCAGTTTGAAAATACCGCAATGGACGGAAAACTACGCACGGTGGGAACGCTCTACCTTGAAAGCATGCATTTGGTGGTAGTCGCAGACAGTGGTATCTACGGAATTGCAGATCTGGCCGGTAAGCGGGTATCAGTTGATGAGCTAGGCTCAGGTACTCAGCTTGATGTTGATCCGGTGCTTGCAGCATATGGCATGACTCGTGACGATATTAAACCGATATACCTGAAGCCTGTTGAGTCAATTGACCGGATGCGCCGTGGTTTGCTTGATGCATTTTTTGTGATTGCGGGTTATCCCGTGGCGGGCGTCAGGCAATTAGTTGAAGACGGTGTGGGGCGAGTGGTGGATTTGCAAGGCGAAAGAATAGTAAAACTAACGCAGGACTATATGTACTTTACCAATCACGCCATTCCGAAAAACGTCTATTCGAATGAGGCAGAGATTCCGACCTTAAGCGTGCCGGCACAAATGATTGTTCACGCAGATATCAGTGATGACATTGTTTACCAGATTACCAAAACGCTGTGGAGTGACAGCACGCTTTCGGCACTTGCAGCGGGTCACCCGAGAGGTGCTGACATCAATGCGGCGACGGCGTTAGAGGGGGTTGGTATTCCTCTGCATCCAGGGGCGGTTCGATTTTATGAAGAACAAGGCTACGATATTCGTAGCCTTGCGCAATAGCGGCGCAACGTGATGATGCTCGCACAGTTGACTCTGTTATGAACAAGATTGATAGCAAGCATTGGTCAATTATTATATTTTTGCTGCTGATATCAGTGGGGGCTGCGCTGGCGCTGTTTGTTAATCGCACCACCACTGATATTAGTGACGCGTTGGCGGCAGAGGTACTACAGCAGCAAAGCGATGTGGCGTTACTGCTGCATGAATATGACGCGCTGATTCTGGCATTTGAAACAGAGCGCTTATCACCGGATGCCACGGACCCGGCTGAGGTAGAAGCGGCACTTGGCAATATTGAACGCCAATTAGAGGTCATGCGTTTTAACTATAGCTTTGAACGTCTCGATGGTGCGGCGACGGCTCATGCTTACGTTAACCCGGTGTTAGAAGATGTTCGCCAGTGGGTCTCTAACGGTATACCGGGGATTGAAAATAGCCGCGCCAGAACCATTGCATTTGCTTCAAAAAGAATATTGGATCGCTACCCTAATCTGCGGGACATTGCGACAGAAACCAATGAAGTCGCGAGTGAATTGATCAACACTCAAACCGGTTATTTGAACCGTTTTGGCAAATCATTGACGTTGCTGTTGGGAGCGTTTGCAATGTTAGCAATTGGCATCGTCTCGTTGCTGACCAGGCAGCGGGATCTGCAGTTTCAGATTGCCGTGGACCAGCAAGATCACGCGCAGAGAATTAAAGACTTCGCTGATACTGGTGCTGATTGGTTCTGGGAGATGAACTCTGATCTTCGCTTGCGAATATTGTCTGGAAAAGCGTTGTCGACACCCACAGCCCGGAAAACTGAATCGGATGCGGTTAGCCGCGCCGGGGATAAGTTGCCTGCATTTGATCATGATATTGCCGATGATCACTGGCCCATGAACACACTGCAAATGAAGCGAGAATTCTATGATTTTGAATCGGAGTGGGTAACGCGCGACGGCTCGGTGCAAACTGTATCGGTAAGCGGTAAGCCGTTATTTAACGCGAAGGGATTGTTTGAAGGGTATCGTGGTATTGGTCGGGACATTACTGCAAGAAAGCAGATAGAGCAGGATCTTGAGCGGGCTAACACAGCGTTAATTCAAGCAGAAACCAGAGGCAGGCAACAGGCCGAACAAGCGCTGCGAGATTCTGAAATGTTTCTGCGCACTTCATTGAATGCCTTGCCGCAGAAACTTGCGATACTCGACAGTGATGGAACGGTGTTGGTGGTTAACAGCGCATGGAGAAAGTACGGGCTTGTCGATGATGTAACAGATGATCAGTTTGATGGGGGAATAAGCCGTCATTATGCTGAAATTTTTACCAATAAACCGGTAGATGAAAGTGCCGCGTTGCGTGAAGTAAGTGCGCAAATTAATCGCGTGTTAAACGGATACGCAGATACTTTGCGTACTGAGATTCAAGTGATAAAACCTGATCAGAATGCCTGGTTGGCTATCGCCTTGTCTTCTTTTAAATCGAACGGTAATCGCTATGGTGTGCTTGCGATGGAAGAGGTGACTGAACAAAAAATGCTGGAAGCTCAGGACCGACAGCTTCGAGCCGAGCTTGCACATTTCTCACGTCTTACCACAGTAGGTGAGCTCGCGACTGGTTTGGCGCACGAGCTTAACCAGCCATTGACTGCTATTAGCCATAATTGCGATGCTTTGTTATCCGGTATTAAGGATCATTCAATGTTTGATCGCGATGATATTGATGCGATCAATGAGATACACACAGAAGCAGATCGAGCCGGTGCGATAATCAAGGGTTTGCGCAAAATGGTGCGCAAAGAAACCGGCAATGTGGAGCCCACAGATATTAATCAGTTGGTCGCCGAGACCATGCGATTGAGTATGCCGGATGCCAACAGATACGGGATAAAGATTAAGCTCAATATGGCGGAAGATCTCCCGAAGCCTGTGATTGATGCGGTGCAAATCCAGCAAGTGCTGGTGAATCTGGAGCGTAATGGCGTTGATGCAATAAGAATGAGCGATGCCAAATTGCGCGAAATGCTCATTTCAACCACCGAAATAGACAACGGATTTGTGCGTGTGACGGTTAAGGATTCCGGCGGTGGTTTTGCCGAAGAGGTCCGAAACAACCTGTTTCAGCCGTTTTTGACCACAAAAAAAGGTGGAATGGGAATGGGTCTGTCGATTAGTCGATCGATTATTGAGTCACATGGCGGACAGTTATGGGTAGATTTTGATGACCCTATTATGACAACATTCAGTTTCACCTTGCCCGTATCGAATGTCGCAGAGGTTCCAGCCCGCGGGCCTATTCGAAGCAACGACGGGGCGGGACGTACTAAACACGGTGGTTAAAGTAGACTTATGGAAAATGAAAAGCCGGTTGTATACATTGTTGATGATGAAGTGGCTGTCAGTACGGCGCTGGCCAGATCATTAAGTAAACGAGGTTATCAGGTTGAAACTTTTGAAAGTGCCGAGCGCTTTTTAGAGAAGTTTCAGCCGCACCGTATTGCCTGTCTGGTGTTGGATATTCGCATGCCCGGAATGAGCGGTACCGAGCTTCAGGAGCATCTGTCGTCCAGAGAAATAATCCTGCCCATTATCTTTGTCACCGGGCACGGTGATATCCCCATGTCAGTGCGGGCGATCAAGGCCGGAGCAGTCGATTTTCTCGAAAAACCCTACCCGGTTGAATCACTGGTTGAACGAGTGAATGATGCACTAGAGCAATGCAGAAAAATGATGGAAGAAGCTGAAATTCATCAGGAGGTTACCAGACGATACGAGAGTCTGACGCCAAGAGAATGTGATGTTATGACGCTTCTGGTCGCCGGTGCGGCGAATGCCTCTAACAAAGTGATCGCCCGTGAGCTCGATATAAGCCACAGAACGGTTGATGATCATCGCGCGCGAGTGATGGCGAAAATGCAGGCACGGTCTTTACCGGAGCTTGTAGAGATGTCGAAAGTCTGCGGCGTGCATCGTAGTGAAAATGGTAAGGAAAACGCTTAAGTTTGTATCAATTTACTGTAGGTGGGAGCGAGCAAGTTCCCTTTAACCTAAGTTGGTTCTCAATAAGTGCTCACCGCGCTCAATGACTTGAGTTTTAACAGACACAGGCTTGAAGAAGCTTGTTAGCCAGTTGAGGGCCACCTGCGGGTCTGTGGCACCACACATAAAAATATCGAGTGCCATGTAGTCATGCTCTGGCCAGCTATGGATACTGATATGTGACTCAGCCAGTACCACCACGCCAGTGACACCATGACTGTCCGGGAACTGATGAATACTGGTATGTAACACGACTGCATTCGCCGCTTCAGCCGCGGATGTTAAAGCATGTTCTATTTTGTCGACATCGGTTTGATACTTCGCGCCAATAAAGTCGATGATGAGATGTTGGCCGAT
>CALGJU010000182.1 GCA_937928685.1 uncultured Granulosicoccaceae bacterium | reverse complement strand
GAATCGGCTTTGTTCTTAATAAAACACGAAAGAACCAAAACAAGCTATATGGTTATGGCTACGGTTATGGTTATGCCAACGCAAGCTAACATCTGAATTTCCAGCGCCATGCAAAGTTTGTATGGCTTGCTCAGATGTAGTTATCGCTTTACGTGATCTGTAATGGTGCGGAGTATTTAGCTCCGCTGAATACAACTATCCTTTCGCTAGGTAGCGAACGGTTAGTTCGGCTTAGACGGGTTGTACCAATGTCTGAAGCTATATAACAAACATGGGCTCATTAAATATGTGCAAAAACATTATCCCCGCCTCTTTGCTCTTTTCTCTTATCTCTTCTGTACCTGTATATGCTGGTAATTGGGAGGTTTATAAGTTTGTTGAGATTGGTGTTGCCGGTACTGACAACTATGGTCTGGTGGACACTGATCGATCGGGTGATCTTCAAACCGACGAAATTGTTGGATCAGTCAAACCATCCGTAGAGCTGTCTTTTAGCGGTAACCGCTTTGAGACTGAGGTGGCGGCGGAAGTCGAGCTGTATCAGTTTAACGAGTCAGATTTCAATGTGGTTGATCCGAGGCTGGCGCTTGGCACTACAGGCACTCTGGTAGAGAACCTTTTCTATGTCAACTCCAGTTTGAACTACGGTAAGTTGTTACCGGAAGATGATTTCTTTGACTTAGGCGAAGACACCGATCCGCAAGTACGCTTTCGATTTAATCCATTTCTTGCGCGAAAGATTGGACGTTTTGCCGATGCCTATTTCGGCTTCGGGCATCAGTCAATTGACGGCGACACGGATGGAAAAATAGACACACGGCAAAACGCAATTTCTTTCTCGCTTGCACGCAACCCTAAATACGGTGGGTTTCTGTGGGGCTTTGGCGGTGACTACGAGAAAGATCGTTCTGACGGCACGGATTTCGAAAATGCATCAGTCTACGGCTCTCTTGGTGCAACGGTAGGTCAGTCGGTATTTTTTGAGGTGCTCGGTGGTGCTGAGAGCAATAACTATGCTGATCTGGAAGAAGACAAAGAAAGTGCGATGTGGGAAGCCAGTGTAAAGTGGACCCCGAACGAGCGAACTGTATTAAAGGTTGGTTACGGTGACCGCTTTTTCGGTCAGGGCCCGACCATGTCGTTAAAACATCGGGTAAGAAATTCAACGTTCCGTGCGGATTATACAAGAGGTATAACCACCTCTACAGATCCTGTGCTTAACCCTGTCACAACGTTTACCGAGGTTCCGGACAGTTCAGTAGCGCCCGATACATTGGATCTGATTGGCGATGGTAGTTTGACAAGGCGAAATACACCCTACGTTGAAAAGCAGTTGCGTCTTGGTTACAAGCTTGCTGGACGTCGTTCAGATTTGATCGTTGATGCGGTGTATTCGAATCAGGATGAGTTGGATGGTACGGCTGAGATCGAAAGCCTGCTGGGGCGTGTGGCTTTTGATCGTCACTTGAGCCCACTAACTACTTTCCGGATCCAATACGACTACAAGGCGAAGATCAGAGAGGATGCTGGCGCAACCGAATCTGATGCCGCCGAAAACCGTCTTGCTTTCAAGTTTATTTATAACTTTGATCGAAAAGAGCGAGCGTCTATCCTCAAAGACGATATTAACGAGTAAAGCTCTGTTAATTCCGTTGTGATGAATTAAGTGAAATGTAGTGCCTTTGATATAGACGATTCCATCTATATCAGAGGTCTTCCCTCAATATGCTTCCGTTGCTCTGTTACTAAATATTTCTCTTCGTTAAATTTGAATTAATTGCCCTTGTTAGTGCACTCCGCTTTGATTTAATCTTCGCCTTTCCAACTGCATCACTGAACCGGTTTGTGGTTTACATTACAGTTTGTGGTTGTTTTGACTAGTGGCGAAATTCCTATGGATTTAGATCCAGCATCTGTAAATGTAGCTCCCCATGCAGCGGGCTCTGCAGTCGATGCCAAACCTTCCAGAAAAATATCTCTCGCTGGAATTCGTCCGTGGACCTGGTTTGTAATCGATTACGCAATCGCCTACGCGAGTGCAACGCTTGCCTTTACGCTCACTCCGCACGCCTTAACGATCATGGGGCTGGAGCAAGAGCATGTGGGCCAGTTGGGCTTCTCTTTCGGGTTGGCGCTACTGGTGGCTTTGGTGGCACATGTTGCTGGTTTGCACGAGCTGAATCAGAAGAGAAGATCCTTTAGTTTGCTTGGCAGATGTTTTTTGGTGTCGCTCATTGCACTTGTCATTATTAACGCTGAGTTGCTTTTTGTTCATTACCTTAAGGTCGGTCGACTGATCACTGTATTTACTCTAATCGGTTGTACTGCCGGATTGTTTGCACTAAGAGCTGTCATTGTCGGTATGGTAGTGCGCAATACCTATGTTGCTGCAATCGTCGGGTCATCAGAGTACACAGACAGAGCGCTAAGTTACCTTGAGAGTAGCGAAACCAACGGTGTGAAAATTATTACACTTGACCTTGGTGATAAGCCTGATACCAATCTGAAAGAGTGGGCTATCCAAAACGGTGTTGATCAGGTGGTGGTAGATACAGATGATCCTCTCGTGCCCTCTCAAAGTGAGCTATTGCACTTGATTGATGGTCGATTGACCGTATCCACTTACACAAGCTTTGTAGAGAACCTTTTTGAAAAGGTACCAAGCAAGCATATAACTGCCCAGTGGATTATTGACACTCAATCGGCGCACGAAAGCCTGTATGAAAGTGCTGTAAAACGAATTCTGGACATTGTCGTGGCTGTGATTGCATTGGTGTTGCTTGCGCCCCTGGTGTTGATCGCCGCGGTGATTGTCAAGCTGGAGAGTCCTGGCCCGGTGATCTTTCGTCAGGTGAGAGTGGGCCAGTACGGTCAGCTGTTTACCATGTTTAAGCTCAGAAGTATGAGGGCTGATGCTGAAAGAAACGGGGCGGTATGGGCTACAGAAAAAGACACCAGAATCACAAGAGTGGGGCAATTCCTGCGCAATAGCCGTCTTGATGAAGCGCCGCAGCTGCTCAACGTAATAGCGGGTCAGATGTCTTTGGTGGGGCCGCGCCCTGAGCGCCCGGAATTCACGGAGCAGCTGGAAAAAGGCATTCCGTTCTTTGTCCATCGTTTGATGGTGAAGCCTGGAATCACAGGGTGGGCTCAGATCAATGCCGCTTATGCAGCCAGCGAAGCTGATTCGGAGACCAAGCTGTCGTACGATTTGTACTATGTAAAGATGCTGTCTTTCGCGATGGATTTACGTATTTTATTGCGTACCATTTCCAGCTTTACGAATGGCGCTCGCTAATCGGCGGCACTAAAATGCCTTTGTAGACTTACTCTCCCTTCTTTTTTGGTTCCAGGGACGGAACCTGCACAAACCTGGCTTGTCTGAGTATCATCTTCCAGGAGACATGTGCGTTGAAAATAAAGCAATTACCTCAATCCTTTGTCCGGCCTTTAGCCGCTGCCGCATTTTCTATTGGCTTGCTCGCCGCTTTGGCGTTTTCTGTGAATGTTGCCAATTCCGCTGATGCGGCTACTTCCAGCAGCTCTGATGGCGCAACAACATCCACCGCTATATTTGCTGGCGGATGCTTCTGGTGTGTTGAATCCGATTTTGATGCAGTGCCAGGTGTAATTGAAACCGTTTCAGGTTATTCCGGCGGCAATACCGAAAATCCAACGTACAAGAATCATCATGCTGGAAAGCACCGTGAGGTTGTGCAAATTACCTACGACTCAACAAAAGTCAGTTACGAACAATTGCTGCATGTTTTTTGGCGTAGTGTTGATCCAACCGACGAGGGTGGGCAGTTTTGCGATCGAGGGCATAGTTATACCACTGCCATTTATACAGTCGATCAGGCGCAACAAGAGGCGGCAATTGCTTCTAAAGCAATGCTTGTAGAAAGCGGGGTGCTGAGTAAAAGCGTTGTCACTCCAGTTGAGACAGCAAGTATGTTTTGGGCGGCGGAAGGTTACCACCAGGACTACTATAAGAAGAACCCGATTCGATATAAATATTACCGAACATCATGTGGTCGTGATAAACGCGTTGCTAAGGTGTGGGGCGAAGAGGCGCATTCAGGTATCGAGCGTCACTGACAGCTCGCTTGATTGCCAGGTTCAATGAATTGTTAAGTTGCCGTGAGGTCGCTTTGTAACATGGTAGTTAATTCATCAAGATCGTGCAGTAGTGAACGGCAATCCAGCCACAAAGCGTTCTGGGAAATACGTCCAATCACAGGTATTGATAGTGCTCTGAATAGCGTTGCCAATTCACTGGCTGACGTTGTACTGTTGCCTTCAATAGTCACTGCATAGCTGTCTAGAGTTCGTGTTGGCAAAGCGCCACTGCCAATCTGACTTTTAGTATCGCAAATAGTGATTTCAAAGTCGGGTAGTGCTGTTGCCAATATCCGATGCAGGATTTCGGCGGTCTCTTTTATTTCGGTGGCTGTGCGTGATAACAAGCCTAATGATGGCACGCGCTCTGCCAGGCGATCAGGTGATGCATAGAGTGTCAGTACCGCCTCAAGTGCTGCCAGCGTGACTTTGTCGAGCCGCATTGCCCTTTTCATCGGGTTCTTATCGATGAGCTCAATCAGGTCCCGGCGTCCGGCAATGATGCCGCACTGTGGCCCACCAAGTAGTTTGTCACCACTGAAAGTAATTACGTCTGCTCCATCCTGAAGCGCTTCACGAGCGGTGCGCTCATAGGGTAAGCCAAATGGTGTCAGATCTACCAGAGTGCCGCTACCCAGGTCATCAATAAGGGGAATGTTGTGAGCGCTTGCGAGCTCTGCTAACTCGCGCGCTGCAATGCTTTTGGTAAAGCCATTAATCTCATAGTTGCTGGTGTGCACTTTCATTAGTGCTGCGGTTTTTTTTCCTATCGCGTCTTTATAGTCTTGAAGATGAGTGCGGTTGGTTGTACCAGTCTCACGTAGTTTGCAACCAGCCTTTTTCATAATGGCAGGCACTCTAAATGAACCGCCAATCTCAATGAGCTCTCCGCGAGAAACGATAACGTTCCTGCCATCAGCAATACTGTTTAGCGTCAGTAGTACAGCTGCTGCATTGTTGTTCACTGTAGTAGCAGCCTCCGCGCCGGTGAGTTTGCAGATCCAGCGCTCAACGTGATCGTCACGTCTGCCTCGTTGGCCGGCTTGTAAATCGAACTCGAGGTTACATGCACCTTGGCTGACTTTAACCATCGCATCAATGGCAGACTGGGGGTAGGGGGCTCTGCCCAGATTGGTGTGCAGAATAGTACCGGTCAGGTTAAAAACTTTTCTAAGTGACGGTTCAAATTCCCGGGTTAGAGAAGCAAGTACATCCTTGTATAGATTTTCTACGATAGATTCATCGGCACTGACAGAGTCCGCAGCCACTGTAGTTTGTTCATTCAGTTGCTTGGTGGCCAGTAAGCGTTTGCGTGTTTGGCTTAATTGCTTGCGCAACTCATCGACAACCGAATCACGACCATATTGCTGTGCCAGCTCAACAAACACTTTGCTTTGCAGAACTCGATCAACTGAGGGCAACTGAATATGGCGTGATTGGCGCGGCATCGATATTTGTTATACTTTTTAAAGTCTCGTTCAGCGCTTAATCGCGCCATCTATGGGGCACAATAAACTTAGTGCCAAGATCTACCAGCTTTTCCTCATCGGACGCCATGAATCGGTGTCTGAGCTCTCGCATCTGCTTGCCGAGGAGCGTGTCATGCCATATCCAGTCATAGATTTGCATGCTGGAAGGTTGCTTATTATTCGCCAGTGCCGCTTCTACGTAGTATGACTTGAGATCATCAAGTGCCAGTCGGAGCATAAGTCTTGGTGATATCTCCTCGCGCAGCGTTGTTAACTCGTTTCTCAGAAATACTTGATCAAACAAATCTGCAAGTTCTTTGATCGGGGTTTTCGCGACACCCACTGAAGTTCTGCTTTGGCTGACGCACTGTTGTTGGTAGTAAGATTTAAGAGCAGCACTTTCTTCGGCCACAGTAGTGACGTTCTCGATCGATGGCGCAACCCATTTGGCAGAGGCGATCGCGCGTGGATCATCAGTTTCAAAATCCTGCAGGATCGGTTGCTCTGCAGTTTCTACTAAACTGAGTGCCTGCTGCAGCACTTCGCGTTGTATTTTCGGGTTTCCCGGTGGACCAAGTGGTCGCCCAAGCTCAAACGGAACCCACAGGGCTCTTGGCGGTTTAATTTGTTCAAGGTGTGGTTTTATCAAGCCAATAACTACTGTGTTGATGCCAGCTTGTTCAATCCAGTGTGCAATCACGCTCACGGCGCGAGTACAGTTGGGTCAAACAGGAAGCAGGCAAACTGTGTTGATATTGAGGTCTGTTAATTCCTGCGCCAGGCGTTCTGCGTTTTTTTGCAAAAGTTCGGGTGCAGTTGCTCCCATAAACGAGTAGTGGGTATCTGATGCCCGTTCGATGGTGTCGTCGTCAGCCATAGACTTCAAAATATCTTTTGGCAGTACGGAATTAGCGTCTTCCGCAAAAGCAGTGCGATCGAAGTTAATGGACAGATGATTAATCAGAATGTCCCGATTTTGGCAGGTCTTGTCGAAGCGCCGGTAGTCGTCACTGTTCCCTGAAACATTCTCATCATTGCGCCGCATCAAGCCGGCAGACGACACCAGTGCCACTCGGCATTTGCTCAATTCACGTGGCGCTGTAAATGCAGCGTTCGGGAAGCTCGGGCAACTCAGTGATTCAATGTGGGAGCGTTGGCTCTCCACCATGTCATTCAGCCGTGCCATATAATTCTCCAATGTTGCGGTGAGTATCGGTTATCAGCCAAAATGCTGTGAATATCACCCATATGGCACTCATGATAGTTATAACTCAAGGTATTTGCTCGAAGAATTTTTCGGTGGTGGCCTATTTATGATTATTGCTACGGCGGGCCATGTCGATCATGGCAAAACCTCCCTGGTTAAGGCACTGACCGGCACCAATACCGATCGACTGCCGGAAGAAAAAAAACGTGGCCTGACGATCGATATCGGGTTCGCTTACCTGCAAGCAAGCAGCGGTCAGCGTCTGGCTTTTATTGATGTTCCGGGGCATGAGAAATTTATTCGCAATATGATCGCGGGTGTTGGCATGGTGGATATTGCCATTCTGGTGGTCGCGGCTGATGACGGGCCAATGCCGCAGACGCTGGAGCATATCGCTATCCTGCAATTGATGGCGGTCAGAAACATTGTGGCCGTGATCAGTAAGATTGATCTGGTTGAAAGCGACCGTGTTACCGAGGTGGGAGAGTCGGTAGACGAGCTACTACAAATCGCAGGGTTCGAAAGTGCCACGCGTTTTTGCCTGACCACGAGTGATCAGGCGGCGATAACTTTGTTACAAGATCACATTGTGCAACTCGCCGCATCGCAACCAGCGCGTCATCAGCAGGGCTATTTCCGCATGGCTATAGATCGGCGCTTTACGTTGGATGGCAGTGGAACTGTAGTGACCGGAACAGTGGTAGGCGGTGGTATTAGTAAAGGTGACAATGTGACGCTGGTTTCTGATAGCAGTGATCATGGCAAGGCTGCTCGAGTGAGAAGCATTCACGCACAAAGTGCCGAATCAGAGTCGGCCAATATAGGTCAGCGTTGTGCGCTCAACCTAAGCGGTGACCTCTCCAGGTCGATGCTGAGTCGGGGGGATTGGCTCACGACCCATTCGAATGCCCAATGTGTAAGTGTTATCGATGTGGTGCTAAGCCCTGCGTTATTCGTAGAAATTCATCGGAATAACTCCAGGAAGCCAAAGCAAGGCAGTGTCTCTTCTGCGCTTTTTACGCTGCGCCACTGGACGTCCGCCCATCTACATTTGGGCACGGCAGATATTCCTTGTCGGATTGCACTTCTCGATGCTGATGAATTAAAACCCGGGCAGCAGGGTTTGGCCAGATTGATTTGCGATAAAAGATTCTCTGCGGTGCATGGAGATCGCTTTGTACTGCGTGACCAGTCGGCGCGTAAAACCATAGCGGGTGGGCGTGTTCTTGATCCCTATCCGCCGAAACGCGGCCGCAGTAAACCGAAAAGATTACAGATACTGCACGCTTTAGATGCACACAGCCCTGATGATGCGTTAAATGCGCTGCTTGAACTGACGCCCACAGCTGTTCGTCTGGATCACTTTGCGCGTCGGCTCGATTTGAATTCCACTGAGTTAGATGCGCTAGCGAATCGGCTGAAATTAGTAACGCATCGAGTCGGCGCTGAGGTGTGGGGCATTAAGAGGGAGCGTAGTGCTTCGTTGCAAGAGACTATCGTCTCTGCGCTGAACGAGTTCCATGATAACAACCCGGGTGCACTCGGTGCCGATACCGTTCGAATTAGTAAGCTCTGTCCAGTGTCAATTGAGATGGATGTATTGGAGTACCATTTAGATCTACTCATTGCTGACAAACAAGTTGTCAGGAATGCGATGGTGTATCGATTGGTGGGTCGTGAAGCCACGCTGTCAGACTCTGATCAGAAGCAATGGGCGCTTGTACAAAAGCAGCTATTGGCAGCGTCTCTGACGCCGCCTCGAGTAACCGAGTTAGCAACAGTACTGGAAAGTTCTGTGGATGACACTTTGCAGTTTTTGAATCACTGTGTCTCTCATGGAAAGTTGTATAAGGTAACAGAGAATCGGTATTTCCTACCGCAGACGCTTCGAGCTCTCGCGAGCATAGCGATTACCCTCAGTGCCAGTGACACTTTAACTGTTCGCGACTTTAGAGATCAGTCAGGAGTAGGTAGAAACCTGGTAGTGGAGTTACTTGAGTACTTTGACCGGTGTCGATTTACCCTGCGAATCGGAGATCGAAGAACGACACTGAATAAGTCTGAAGATAATTTTTAAACGGCAAGCCGTTTCTACTCAGGGCTGAGGCTTGCCAAACGGGCCTCTGGCAGATCCTGAAGATTTCGCATAGCAGTGAGCAATCGACCGGCAAATTGCATGAGGTTTGTCTGGCCGTGCACATATCGCCCATCAATGTGAATTAGGTAAGGGCCGCTGGTCGCGGTGATTATTTCGACGGGGTACTCGGCATTTACCAGGCCGTTACTGATGTATCCGCTGGCGCTGTGCATTTCAATGGTGTTTTGAGCCGCATAGCGGTTTTGGAATTCTGCGCTGTGGTGCTCGCGCTTCCAGTCTTTAATTTCAACCAGATCACCCTTAAGCTGGTCGTAGGTATTAAGTGTGCTATTGAAGATGAGCGATGCAGTTTTTCTCGCAGTGGTAGTAGAGTCTGTTTGCAACGCAATGACCGCCACCGGAATTGGCGTGTCGCTACCGTGTTCGTAGTACTCATGTTTGGTGGCAGCAAGAATTTTTGAAGTGTAGAAGTTTACTATGGGCTGTCTCGCTGACGGATCGACACTGAAGGCCGCAGCTGCCAATACATTTCTTTTCAAACTGCCTGTGCTGTTTTTTCTCCATGGCTTTGCGGTTGTTTCGATAATCTCAGACAAGATATCGTTGCGTTGTTCGCGCTCTCGATTCGGGAAAGAAGCCGGATCAATGATTTGTATGGAATCTCTGGGGGGCTGGGTAAACGCAAGGGATACCATGGCTGTGCTGTTGTTGCGCTGTTGGAGTTTGTCTATAAAACGCTCGCCTTCTTTGTAAACGAATTCCAGATTTTTGAAACTGCGACTCTGCACATATTGCAGTGCCGGATCTTCGGGGGTTCCGGAATCGAACATATAGCGGTTGAGCTGTGTAAACGCTTTCTCACAGCCGGCCTTTTTACAAATTCTTCTGGTTTGCCACTGAGCATGACCTTCAATGACGGCAGACTTTGCGAACACTTCCTGGTAAGACATGGAATTCTGTTGGAAGGCCTGGTGGTTTTTGTCGTCAGCTGCATGTACCAGTTCATGAATCAAGAGGGCTTGAAGTGCTTCTTTTGCGCCGCCAGTGCGCTTATTGAGATATTTCTCAAGGTTGGTGTTGTGCAAAAGGATTTTTTTTACAGAGGGTGCGTATATCGCAAGCACTGATTCAGTTTGGAGTGTCAGAATATTATCCACCAGACTTTCGGCAAACTTAGAGTCTTCCAGGTCGTATTCTAAAGCACCCATTAAGCTCGTTTTTGCATGTGTTGCAATGCCATTGGTGTCGGTTACCGACAATTCAACATCTGAGAGGTCAACTCGAAGTTCACGGCTGACAACGTCTCTAACTTGTGCGAACCAGGTTTGTATAGGTTGAGAGCCGGGTTGTACTTCTGCCTGTGGGGCTGCTGATTCGGTGTTCACCAGGGCGTTAGTGGATGCGCAGCCGGCTAACGTTGCACTACAGACAAGCAGAGCGCAGACAGTGTTTGTTGGAATCAATTTTCTAAGCATGGAGAATGCGTTTATAGTAGTTTTGTAAATTACGCGATCAGGGAATGCCACGCTCGCTGACAGCTTTTTGCTGTCTCTCCAGTAAGTATCGTACCGATACGGTGTTAGCTTTATGCGGCGGTTCGGAATTTTGAACTGAGTGATCAGTTCGTATCAAAAGATCCCTCTATATAGAGTACGGGCACTTATCCCGCCTGAATAAGTTGCGTTTCACGGCATATGGCAATCGTTGTGTGTGCTGCATGTACGGGCCCGTCAGGTCAAATATTGTGTCACTGCAATGTGATCTGGTCACAATGAATCAAGTTTTACCGTTGCTGTGCGTCGAGAGGTTGATTGATGAATATTGCATTCGCGCTTACACCGTTGCTGCTATCCGTGTTAGCGATTGCGTTGCTTCAGCAGTCCGCGTTGCGCGCTGGCTTGGTCGGGATTGTCAGCACGATAGCCATAATATTGACGTGGCCTACATTTTCTATGGGTCTTGATAGCTTCGGGCAATCTGTACTCTTAGGTCTTTACAACACCTTAAATATTTCATTAATTCTTTTGGGCGGTGTATTTCTTTATCGCGTTTTAGATAAGGGCGGTGCGCTTGCAATAATTGCAGACTGCGTTGTAGACCTTATAGATGAACCGGTCCATCGACTGTTCGCACTGGTATTCGGCGCATCGGTGTTCTTTGAATCAGCGACTGGTTTTGGAGTTGGTATTGTTGTTGTCGCACCGTTGTATCTAGCGCTCGGTTATGCGCCGCTACAAGCGGCAGTGTTGGCCTTACTGGGGCAATGTGCTGTGCCGTGGGGCGCGCTTGCTGTGGGTACCGTAGTCGGGGCAGATATCTCCGGTGTTTCAGAGATACGTTTGGGTGCGCTGAGCGCAGTATTTACCCTGCCTGTCGTGCTGTTGTTTGGAATGTTGGTACTACGTATCACCGGGCTCGTTTCGATAAGAGCTGTGCGGATATTATGCGTCTATGCCGTAAGCCTGTCGGTGTTGTTGTGTGTTTGTTCACTGATGGTCGGGGTGGAGTTGGCGGGTTGCCTTGCCGGACTGTTGATCCTCGTTGGTGCTTTCATGAGCACTTCCAGTCGCAAAACTGGCGGTACAGATTCTGATGCACGATATAGTTTTTCGTTTTCAGCGTTTATACCGTTTGCAATTTTGATGGTAGCGCTATGTATCACCCGACTTGTTCCTCCCGTTAGACAAGGCTTGCAAAGTATAGAATTGCGTTTTACCTCTGATCTCGCTATTGCACCGTTCTATCACGCCGGAGCCTATTTACTGCTGTCAGCAGGGGTCGGTTGGCTGCTGTTTCCGAAGGCGCGTGCCGGTTTCTTTGAGATTGCCCGTATCGGAGTACGGCAATGGTGGTTGGCCACGGTTGCGGTCGGTGGGTTTGTGGTATTCGGGCAGTTAATGATGGATTCAGGGATGACTCAGCATATTGCGCTGAGCATCGCCCGCAGCACGAGCAGTTACTATCCGTTGGCCGCACCGTGGATAGGTGCGTTGGGTGGTTTTTTAACTGCCAGTAATGCTGCGTCGAATGCACTGTTTATGGCTTTGCAAACCAGTGTAGCAACCGAGCTTAGCTTACCAGTTGATGTGATCTCGGCAGGTCAAAATGCCGCGGGAAGCAACGTCACGTTGGCGTCCCCCGGCAGGTTGATATTTGCCGCATCTATTGTTGGTGAGACCGGTGCTGAATCTGTATTGCTAAAACGGGTTGCTGGCGTCACCTTAGCAGGTGTGGTGAGTGCATCGTTGGTTTCTGCCGTGCTCTGTTGGTGGTTATAGGTCTGTAATTCTACGGCGTCGCCACGAGACACCTATGGCCATAGCAGGCAACATCAATAGGCTCAATGCGCCGCCACCGCTCGCTTTCTTATTGACAGGTGCTGTGGTTGTATTCTGCGAGGGTTCTATGCTTAATGCTACCGGATTAATCACACTGACGAGCTGCGCTTCGTTATTGTCGACGTTGTCTTCAAGCTGTGAAGAGCTGGCAGACGCAAACAATTGTGCGAAGCTATCAGCGCTTACTGTTCTTGCGGAGAAGGTAATTGAGGTGTCAGCACCGGGTGCAATCTCTGGTGTGCTGCAACTGACAGACTGATTGTTTGCTATGCAGCTGTCGCTCGCCTCAAATTGCATGGAATCTGGCAATAGAATTCCCGCTACCGGTGCAGTGGCCGTGTTTGTCTCGTGTTGGTTTGTGAGAGTTACGTGGTAGACGATGATATCGCCAACTTCTACCTGGTCGCTATCAGCACTGATAGTCAGTGCCAGGTCTATCGTCACATCGGGAGATACGGTGCTCACGGTATCGACAGAAGTAAGTGACAAGTTAGTCCATCTGCCTCTTGCGAAAGCGAAGCCGTCACCTTCGGGGATAGCTCCGTTAGATATCGCGTTTGATTCAACGCCTATCAATGCACCTTCGGGAATACTGATATTGTAAAATGTATGGTACTGCGGCAAGTAGTCTTTAATGGCGGGATCATTTATCGCGGTCCCCATTACTGTGCCGTTGACTAAAAATTGAAATGTTCCGTCGCCGTCAATTTCACCTAGTGAGGTGATGGTAACGTCATATACTCCAGCGCTCTGTTCAAACACCAGTGTTGCCCGGGCGAACACGTCTCGATGGCTTTCTATGGCTGCGTTTATCGCCAGCGCGTTAACCTCGTTGTGGCGATAGTAGGGCACAGCACCCGCATTGATATCACTAAAATCGGTGATAGCTTCGAAGTTGTAGGTGGCCGCCCATAAGCTGGAGCTGGCAGTCAGTCCCAGAATCAGCGCGATCTGTTTGGCAGCAGTGATCATTGGATTCCCGATTTTGATAGACATTAATAAGTAGGCGTCAAAAACGCGCTAAACTTGAAGTGAGCTGCCATCTGTTCGAGAACCCGGTGGCTAAAATAGGATGTAAAAACACCCAACAGCATGTGAGTAAGATGACCGAATCTACTGAACGAAATGTTTCGCTTGCCCTGGATATTTTGCACCAGCGTTTTGGTGACCGGTTTCTCACTGGTCACTCAATTCGTGAGCAACATGGTCACACCACCACTTACTTAAAAAACCAACCGCCAGATGCCGTGGTTATGGCGCAATCTGCAGAAGATGTGATCTGGGTAGTGCAGGTGTGTGCAGAGCATCGATGCCCGGTAATACCCTTTGGCGCGGGATCCTCTCTGGAGGGGCAACTGAATGCGCCGGCGGGTGGGGTGTCGATCGACATGTCGACGATGGATAAGATACTGAAAGTAGATCAGGATGATCTCACCGTGACAGTGCAGCCTGGAGTGAAGCGTGTTGCGTTAAATGAACACCTGCGTGATACCGGGTTGTTTTTTCCGATTGATCCAGGTGCTGATGCAAGTATGGGTGGCATGGCATCAACTCGTGCATCAGGGACTAACGCTGTACGGTACGGCACCATGAAGGACAATGTCTTAAGTCTGAAGGCTGTGATGGCGGATGGTCGCGAAATTACCACCGCCAGCCGTGCAAAGAAAACCTCAGCAGGGTATGACCTAACACGGCTATTGGTAGGTGCTGAAGGCACTTTGGGTGTGATAACCGAGCTGACCTTGAAATTACATGGCCAGCCAGAATCAATTGTTGGAGGTGTGTGTAACTTTCCAGATATCGACTCTGTCTGTCAGGCGACGATACAAACAATTCAATACGGATTGCCGATCGCACGTATTGAAATGCTTGATGAGGTTCAAGTACGTGCTTGCAACGCCTACTCAAAGCTCTCTCTGGCAGAAAAGCCAACATTGTTCGTAGAGTTTCATGGCAGTGAAGCCTCAACTCAAGAGCAATCGGAAACGTTTAATGAAATTATTCAAGAGTTTGGTGGTTCAGATTTCAAATGGACTGCAAACACAGAGGAGCGCACAAAATTGTGGCAGGCACGCCATGATGCGTATTGGGCGGCGAGGGCGTTGCGGCCGGGCTGCGATGCAGTAGTGACCGATGCTTGTGTGCCGATATCGCGACTGGCTGACTGTGTGGAGGAGACGATTAAAGACATTCAAGAGCACAAACTGCTTGCTCCTATTGTGGGACATGTAGGTGATGGTAACTTCCATACGGCGGTGCTTATCGATATGGAAAACCCGAATGAAGTGGATACTGCAAAGCAATTTGCCGAGCGGCTTAGCCTGCGTGCTATTGCAATGGGTGGGACTTGTACCGGCGAACACGGAATCGGGCAGGGTAAGAAGTCGTATCTACGACAGGAGCTTGGCGACACTGTCGATTTTATGGGTATGATTAAAA
>CALGJU010000181.1 GCA_937928685.1 uncultured Granulosicoccaceae bacterium | reverse complement strand
GAAGTAATACTTCGGTAGTTTCAATTGTTCGCTTATCTCAACGACCGGTTGTCAAATGGCATCCAGGTTTCGCGATTGAACAAAGCACGGGTAGAATGCATTCGTACCCGAACGATTGGAGCGCGCGTGGGAATGAGAGAGGTCACGTTGGATGACAAATATACCCTGTTAAACGGGCGCATATTTGTCACTGGTATTCAGGCACTGGTGCGCCTGCCTATGCTGCAGAAACTGCTCGATGAAAAGGCCGGGCTCAACACGGCAGGCTATATTTCCGGCTACCGCGGCTCGCCGCTGGGCGCGTTTGATCAACAACTGGTACGCGCCGCTAATCACCTGCAGCAACACAACATTATTTTTCAGCCGGGCGTCAACGAAGAGCTGGCTGCCACCGCATGCAGCGGCACACAACAAATCAATCTGCAAGGTGCCGGTGCCTACGACGGTGTGTTTTCAATGTGGTACGGCAAAGGCCCGGGAGTTGATCGCAGCGGTGACGCACTACGCCACGCCAATAACTTCGGCACCTCCGAACACGGCGGCATACTCGCCTTACTAGGCGATGACCACGCCTGTGAGTCGTCAACCACCGCGCACCAAAGTGAGTTCGCAATGGTCGATGCGATGATCCCGGTGCTCAACCCGGCCAGCGTGCAGGACATTCTCGACTTCGGTCTGTACGGCTTTGCTATGTCACGCTTTACCGGTGGCGTGGTGAGCTTCAAATGCGTACACGATACAGTCGAAGCCACGGCATCCATCGAAATAAGTGAAGATCGGACCCACATCGTTTTACCGCAAGACTTCGAACCACCACCAGGCGGTTTACATATTCGTGCTAGCGACACCTTCCTTGATCAGGAAAATAGAGTTCACTACTACAAAATGGATGCTGCGAAAGCATTTGCTCGTGCCAACAAGCTGGATCAATTCAGCGTTAACCCGCCCGATGCATGGCTTGGTATTGCCACTACGGGTAAATCATGGCTTGATGTGAGACAAGCGATGGTAGAACTTGGCATTGATGACGCCATGGCCAAACAACTCGGCATACGCATTTATAAAATTGCGATGAGCTGGCCGCTGGAACCCGACGGGGTTGAACAATTCGCTCGCGGCTTGCAGTCAATTGTTGTGGTAGAAGAAAAACGCGGGCTGATTGAAGAGCAACTTAAAAGCCAGCTATACGGCCGCAGCAATGCACCACAGATTGAAGGTAAACAAGATAGATTCGGTCATATCCTGTTCCCATCAACCGCAAGACTTAATGCAACAACCATTGCCATCAAACTTGGCCAGCGCATTATAGAAAAGACGGCCAACAACACCATCGCTGATCGAGTGGCACAACTTGATGCAATGATACAAGCCGCACGCGCGCGAACAGCACCCGCCATGAGCCGCATTCCCTACTTCTGCGCTGGTTGCCCGCACAATACCGGCACCAAGTTGCCAGATGGCAGCGTCGCAAAATCGGGTATAGGCTGCCACTTTATGGTGCAGTGGATGGAGCGCGACACTTACGGCTACACTCAAATGGGTGGTGAAGGTGCCAGCTGGATTGGAGAAGCCCCTTTCAGTAAACACCAGCACATTTTTCAAAACATTGGCGACGGCACTTATTATCACTCAGGGCTTCTGGCGATTCGCGCCTCCATCGCAAGCTCTGTTAACGTGACATTTAAAATATTATTCAATGACGCGGTGGCGATGACCGGCGGCCAGCCTATGGACGGCCCATTAACCCCTGTGGCCATCGCCCAAGGTGTGCATGCAGAAGGTGCGGTCAAAGTTGCCGTGGTCACCGATGAGCCGGACAAATACCCGACCGGCACCGATTGGCCGCCACAGATGTCTGTTCACCACCGCGACGACTATGATCAGGTACAGCGCGAGTTTCGTGAAATCAAAGGCACCAGCGTTATTATTTATGATCAAACCTGTGCCGCTGAAAAACGCAGAAGACGAAAGCGCGGCGAGTTCCCTGATCCTGCGAAGCGATTATTTATCAATGAAGAAGTGTGCGAAGGCTGTGGTGATTGCGGGATCGCTTCAAACTGTGTTGCCATCTTACCGCAAGATACAGCACTAGGGCGCAAACGCCGAATAGATCAGTCAGCGTGCAATAAAGACTACTCCTGCGTTAACGGATTTTGCCCGAGTTTTATCAGCATTCATGGTGGTGAGCTACGCAAACAAAACACACAAACTAATAACGCAATAGCCTGGCACAGTGATCTACCTGAAGCGACACTGCCTGACTTTAACAACAACTTCGGCATTGTTCTCACCGGCGTCGGCGGAACCGGTGTGGTCACCATAGGCGCTATTATTGGCATGGCAGCGCACATTGCGGATCTCGGCTGCTCTATATTAGATATGATGGGACTTGCGCAAAAAGGCGGCTCTGTCACCAGCCACATCATTATCGGGCCAACGCCAGAGGACATCACTGCTACTCATATCGCCGCTGGTCGCGCCAGCCTTCTATTGGGTTGTGATCTGGTGACTGCCGCTGCAAACGGCAGCCTTGAGAGAATCACACACGGCCAGACCGAAGCCATCATCAATACTCATCAAATGATGTCTGGCGATTTTGCACGTGATCGCAATACGCAGTTTCCAGGCAAAGCACTACAGAGCGCTATTAGTGACACAGCCGGTACAGCGCACTGCCGATTCATCAATGCCACACAAATAGCAGAGCAACTGCTGGGCAATACCATTGGCGCGAATATGTTTATGTTGGGGGTTGCGTGGCAAAGTGGTGCGATACCAATACCACGTGAAGCCATTGAAAAAGCCATAGAACTCAACGGTCAGGCGGTAGAGATGAATACAAGAGCTTTTCTATGGGGAAGACGCGCCGCCTTTGATCAATCGACAGTTGAATCCCTGGCAACACCCGCCATCGTTATCAATACACCAGAAAAATTCAGCCTGGCCAGAAAAGAATCACTAGCTGATATCGTCAACGACAGAGTAAAACGGTTAACTGAATACCAAAGTGCACGCTACGCGAATCGTTATAAAACCCTGATAGATAAAATCACGCAGAGCGAAAAAGCCTTAACACCTGGTTTGTCGGGCATCGCAATAAATGCTGCTAAACACCTGTACAAACTTATGGCGTTCAAAGATGAATACGAAGTCGCCCGACTTCACAGTGATGAGAAGTTCAAAGCGGCCATAGAAGCTCAGTTTCAAGGCGACTACACAATACGCTATCACCTGGCACCGCCTGTTCTTTCACGCAGAGATGCGGTCACTGGTCATTTAAAGAAGCGTGAATTCGGCCCTGCCACAGGCAAATTATTTAACGCGCTGGCAAAGCTTAAATTTCTACGAGGCACACCGGCCGACATATTTGGCTATTCAACTGAGCGGCGCCGCGAAAGACAATTGATAAAAGACTATGAGCTTTTACTCGACTCTATCGGTGACCACCTTACCAGCCACAATCATTCACTGGCTGTTGAGCTCACTGATCTGCCCGATCAAATCCGTGGTTACGGACATGTTAAACACGAATCTCTTGAGAAGTACCGAAGCGCGCGTGACGCATTAATGCAGCACTGGCCCCGCGGACTAAGCACAACCACAGCAGCTTAACCCGGATAATTCATGATGATGACGGCATCTCACTTGATCTTTGATTCCACAGCGAATTTTTTCTTTTTGTGAATATCAAAAAGTATTTCGACGCAAGAAGAAAACCCACTGTGAAATCAAACCTCTACGCGATATGCTCGCCACATCATGAATAATCCGGGTTAAATGTATGTCTAGAGTTATTATTGTCCGCCACCATGAAGGCGATCTTGATGACACAGCAAGCCTTCATCTGGCTTCTGGCAACTATCAGGTTGAACATTGGTACCCGTTTAGCGAAGGTGACTCCGTCACTCTTCCTGCTTTACACGATGTCAGTGGCACTATTATCATGGGTGGCGCGCAAAACGTGACGGAGCTTGACCAATACTCGTATCTGGAACGCGAGATTGATTGGATTAATACCTGTATTGCTGCAAACCTGCCAATAGTCGGTATCTGTCTTGGTTCACAACTACTCGCACACGCGCTGGGTGGGAAAGTAGCAAAGCACCCCGATGGCATTTGTGAATTTGGCTATGAAACCATTTTACCCGTCGCAGGCAATGACTGGATAACCGAACCTATCCATATGATGCAGGCACACTTTCAGGGTTTTGAGTTTCCACCAAACACAGAGGCACTTGCCACTGGCACCCACTTCCCCTGTCAGGCATTTCGTTATAAAAGCAATGTTTTCGGCTTTCAGTTTCACCCTGAAGTGCATAGCGATATGTTTAAACAATGGCAGCAGGCCGATTGGCGACACGAATTTAATGCCATGCCAGGTGCCTGCCCTCCGGAGCAACAACACCCTGCCAATGAAAAGTATAATGCTGCCCAGACTCGATGGTTCACGAATTTTCTTGACCGCCTTTTTCCACCTCTCTCGGGTTAGCGCGAAGTTTGGTCGATCGCGGCGGCTTTGGATTTTTTTAGCTTGTTCTGAGCAACCTGGAATAAGTATCGACCTGCTTATAGCATCTTGGCTACCGCACTCAATGAGAACCCGGCAATAGGCCACTCACAATCGTGGCTTAAGCGTTCCGCGCTCAATCACCTGACTAGGAAATAAACGCGCCTCAGGATAACGATCCGGCTCATCTAACATGGCAACAATAAGCTCTATAGACGAACTGATTATCTGGCGTATTGGCTGACGAATGGTGGTGAGATTTATATTCTGCCAGCCGGCTATTTCCATGTCGTTTAAACCGATTAATCCAATGTCATCCGGTACATGAAACCCGGCCTCCTGAACGGCACTGAGTGCACCGATAGATAAGACATCATCACCACAAAAATACGCCTCTGCAGATTTACTCTCTAACAGGCGCAACATTTCCTTGCGCCCTGCTTCGAACGAATACGCCTCAGCAAACGACTGACTTACCGCTATATTCGGGTGTTGATCGAGCTCTGCGGTGAATCCTGCAATACGATCCTGTGTTGACGTGGCGGCCTGTGGCCCGCCCAGAAATCCCACGCTTTTGTAGCCTCTTGCGACCAACTCCCTGGCAGCCATTCGTCCGCACTCAACATTATCAATACCCACAACATGTACTTGTGGCGAACTTGAATGTCGACCAAAGGAATGTACTACGGGAATACGTGCTTCCTTGAAAGCAATTGAAAATTCCGGCGTCAGTGTTGATGAGGCGACGACCACTCCATCGACGGAATACTGCCGGAGCAGCCGTACCGAATTGGCCGGATCAGTCTCGTCACTTAAGTTAACCAACAGCGGGCGCAACTCGCGATCCTGTAGCCCACGAGTAAAGAGATCAAACACTTCAAGGAAAATCGGATTATGGAAGTTGTTTGATACCAAGCCGATTAAACGTGTACGACCGGTGGTTAAACTTGAAGCAAGTGCATTGGGCATATAACCCAGTTCGGAGGCTGCCTTTTCCACCTTGACGCGCATGCTGTCTGAAACAGATGCGCCATCGGTAAACGCGCGCGAGACTGCAGAGCGTGACACCCCTGCTCTCTCTGCCACATCTTTTAAGGTAACAGGCATAACAGCGTGTGATTCGGTGATCGACTATTGATTTTTTTCATCACGCATCACTACCGCCATGCACTTTTTGAACAGCGCAGGCCAAACATCAGAAACAAGCTCCAGGGCATATAAAAGTCAGGCCGCACCTTCATACTCAGCACCTGTTTTAGCACCAGTAATATAGGCAACTACATCCTGGCCATCTGTTTCATCGCGCTTCAAGTTTGCCACAATGCGGCCACGGCGGAAGACCACTATTCGATCTACAAGCTCCATCACCTGTCGCATATTATGGCTAATCAGTATCAATGGCTCGCCTGCGTCTTTCAGCGTGCGGATTATATTCTCTACCTGTGCGGTCTCTTGAACTCCGAGCGCCGCAGTGGGTTCGTCCATAATGGTCAATTTCGACGAAAACGTTGCCGTACGGGCTATCGCTACACATTGGCGCTGACCACCAGACATATTCTGAATGGTGTTACGTATATTGGGAATTTTCACTGCGGTGCGCTCAAGCCCTGCAATTGTTGCTTCCCGCATCGCCTTGTAATCAAGAAGGCGAAAAGGCCCCAGCCAGTTAAGCTTGGTTATTTCGCGACCCAGAAAAAGGTTATCCGGAACATCTAAATCATCAGCCAGTGCCAGAGTTTGAAAGACGGTTTCAATACCCGCTTCACGGGCATGAATAGGACCTGCAAAACGCACTTCTTTTCCATCGAATATAATCGTCCCGCTGGTGCGCTGCTCAACCCCTGTGATCTGTCGAACGAAAGTTGACTTGCCGGCCCCGTTGTCACCCATGATCGCGACGTGCTCACCCTTTCGAAGCACGAAGTCAGCGTCAGTTAAGGCGTGAACGCCACCGTAGTGTTTGGTAAGGCCTTTAGTTTCAAGGATCGTGTCGAGATTTGTCTCAGTCATTTCCAACTCTCCTATACCCGCTTCGCGGCTCGTTCCTGGCGCACCTTGTCCAGCACGACCGCGCCAATAATTATCGCGCCCATTGCCATCAACTGATAGTACGCATCAAGCTTCACATAGGTAAACCCGGATTGAATGACGCCGAAGACCATTGCACCAAGCACAGTACCAATAATTGACCCTCTGCCTCCGGTCAGACTCACGCCCCCGATAACCGCCATCGCAATAGCGTAGAGCTCATAGAATATTCCCATGCCCGACTGCGCGGTGAGGTTTTTAGAACTTAAAATTACTGCTGCAAAAGCGGCTAACATTGAGGCAATCATGTACACCAGCACTTTGTGTTTTTGAACGTTAATGCCCGACATACGCGCAGCATCTTCGTTAGAACCGATCGCATAAGTATGCTTGCCGTACACCGTATATTTCAGTACAAAGTGAAACAGCACCGCGAGACCAATAAACCAATACACAGGCATCATACCGCTCCCCAGGGCTGCATAGCCTTCAGTCGGAAACGATACCGGCTTGCCGCGTGTCCAGGCCTGCGCGATGCCTCGACAAATCAGAAACATACCAAGGGTGGCGATAAACGGTGGAATTCTTGTAAAGGCGATAAAGCAGCCGTTTATTGCACCAATCAACGCGCCGAATGCAAGCGCCACTATGATCGGTATAAGTACCGGCAGATCAAACGCCCACTCTCCAAATACTGCTTTGGGGTTAGGGTTGCCGTTCACCAATTCAGTTTGCGCAAACGACATCACGATCATCGCTGTCGCCCCCACTAACGGGCCGGAAGACAGATCGATCCCGCCGGAGATAATGACCTGCGTCACGCCCAGGGCGATAATACCGATGATGGCAACCTGCAGAATAATGATGCGCAATCGCGCCTCATTAAAAATTGAGTCAAAGCGATCACGAGAATCAAAAAGAAAGCTCTGATCGTTCATGTAAGGCAATGTTTGCCCAAGCGCTTCGAAAATAGCAATGATAAGAATCAGCGCTATTAATATGTTTAGTTCATTCGGCCAGGTGCGTCTTTTATTATCAAAATCGAGTCCACCGGTGCCTTGTTTTGATTCAGCCATGGGTGGCCGTTCTCCTGCCTTAGCTTAACGTCTACACATCGAGAAATATCTACGTACTAAAAAGGGGCGCCACCAATGTGGCGCCCCTTCAACAAAACAACGCAAAAACTTACATGAAGTCTTTGACGTTTTCAGGTGTCACAAGCTTGAATGGAATGAAAACAGTCTTATCAACTTTCTCACCCTTGGCAAGCTTGATTGCTGTATCGATAGAACCCGCGCCCTGACCGGCAAGGTCCTGGAATACAGTCACATCCATTTCACCCGCCTGCATTGAAACCAGCGCATCAGGTGTTGCATCAACACCACCAACAACTACGTCTTCCATTGCAATGCCTGACGATTTCATTGCCTGAATAGCACCGATTGCCATTTCATCGTTGTTACCAAACACAGCATCGAAGGGCTCGCCTGACGCGATCCAGTTAGACATCATGTCCTGTGCTTCATCACGTGACCAGTTTGCAGATTGCTCATCGATCAGAGTAATAAAGTTGCACATATCCATGCCAATCACATCATGAAAATCTTTCGAGCGCTGTACAGCCGCCTGGTTAGAAAGACGACCCATCAACATGTATGCAGTTGCACCACCTGATTTACCAGCAGCACGCAAGTTACGGCAGACCTGAAACGCTTCCAGCGTGCCGGATTCGATTTCATTAGAAGCAACAAATGCCTGACCGTCTGGCAGGGTGTCCATATTGATTGGCTGACGGTTCACATAAACCAGTGGCACACCGGCATCAGCAGCAGCTTTGGTCATGGCAGCAGTTGCATTCGTATCAACAGCGTTGACAATAATTGCATCCACGCCAGAAGCGAT
>CALGJU010000180.1 GCA_937928685.1 uncultured Granulosicoccaceae bacterium | reverse complement strand
AATACAAACCTGGCACATCAGACCCGATGGCAGTGCCGAGAATGTGGAGATCTCCTGAGGTGCGAGCGAATACAGTAAAATTTAAGTTACTGCTGCTTCTTGTTGGCTTGTCAGTGAATATTGCGAGTGCCAATTCAGAGGCAAGCAAGGCAGAAAAAGGCAAGGCAGTTTTTGCACAGTGTGCCGGGTGCCATATGGTAGGTGCGGATGCCGAGCATCGTTTTGGTCCGGTTCTAAATGGTATTACAGGGAAGCCGGTAGCGAGTGCGGAAGGTTATGATTACTCCGATGCATTCAAAACAGCTGCGTCTGACGGTATGGCATGGTCGGTTGAAAACCTCGATAGCTTTTTGAAAGCACCCATGGAGTATCTACCGGGGACAAAGATGGTATATCCGGGCCTTGCCGATGAATCTGCTCGCGCAAACGTTATCTCCTATCTCGCTACCTTTGACGCGGAAGTATTGAGTAAGGAGAGCAAGGTTGAGGAGAGTAAGGTTGAAAAGACGGTGGTTGAAGTAAAGACACCCGTGATTCTCGCTAAAGATGTTGAAGTGCCGACTCACGGCGTGTTGCATCTTGGTCGCGTGGCACATGTGAAAGAAATCGCTGCATGGGATATAGACATACGACCGGATGGTGCGGGTTTACCTGAAGGTGGCGGGCTTGCCACTGATGGAGCGGAAATCTACGATGCTCAGTGTGCTTCCTGTCATGGGGTGTTTGGTGAGGGGGAAGGGCGTTGGCCGATTCTAGCGGGTGGATTTGACACGTTGACGGATGATCGCCCTGAGAAAACCATTGGCTCCTATTGGCCGTATTTATCGACGGTGTATGACTATGTCAGGCGCGCAATGCCGTTTGGCAATGCGCGCTCGCTCTCAGATGATGATGTCTATGCGCTCACCGCCTACCTGCTTTATTTAAATGATCTTGTTGATGAAGATTTTGAACTCACTTCAAGCAACTTTTCGTCAATAAAATTGCCAAACGAAAGCAACTTTATTTCTGACAGCAGACAGGAAGAGCCGACCTTTGTATCTTTGGGTGAGCCGTGTATGACCGACTGTATTGCAGGATCTGCACAAGTGGTGCAAAGAGCCCGGGTGCTCGACGTAACGCCTGACACAGGGGATGATGAACATACCGAAGGGATGGACTGAATGGTGTCTGTTTTCAAGCCTCAAAAAGGTCTGAAATTGTTGATGTGCGGGTTTTTATCTGTGGCGAGCTCAGTACTATTGGCCTCTAATGAGGCGGCAGAGATTCTCGCGATAGATGCTGACTTTGACTACGGTGAGTACCTTGCCGGGGAATGCTCAAGCTGCCACAACCCGCGAGCATCGGACGACTCAACGGTACCTAAAATTCATGGTGCAAGCAGAGAGTCGATAATTTGCTCGCATATAAAAACGGCGAGAGAGACAACACCACGATGAAAGGCGTGGCTGAGAAATTCTCGAAAGAGGAAGTTGCTGCATTGGCAGCTTATCTTGCTTCAATGGAATCTGAGTGAACATAATCGAGCTTGTAGAGAGCTATCAAAACCTGGGGAAATAATAATGAAACTAAATAGACGTCATTTTAATGCGCTTTTAGCCACTGGAGCGGCGACTGCTGTTGCACCGTTACCACTCTTGGGTCAGGCCAAACCGAAGGTTGTGGTGATTGGTGGTGGAGCAGGCGGGGCAACTGCTGCGAGATACTTAGCTAAAGACGCTAAGGGAGAGATCGACGTCACGCTGATCGAAAATTCCAAAACCTACACCACGTGTTTTTATTCTAATTTATATTTCGGTGGCTTCAGATCATTTGAGTCGATCACGCATTCATACGATGCCCTGGCATCTGACTTCGGCGTAAATGTAATACATGGGTACGCCAGCGAGATTGATCGCAACGGCAAGACTGTAAAAATGCAGGATGGCAGCAGCATCCCCTACGATCGTGTGGTGGTCGCACCCGGTATTGACCTGCAGTACGACAGTGTACCTGGCTTTTCAGAAGCGGCAGCTGAATTAGCACCGCACGCTTGGCAGGCCGGATCTCAGAGCGCATTGTTAAAGAGTCAGCTGGATGCACTGACTGACGGGCAAAATGTGGTGATGGTGGCGCCACCGAATCCTTATCGTTGTCCGCCGGGGCCCTATGAGCGTGCCTCTATGATGGCGCACCTGATTAAAGCCAAAGGATTTAAAGACAGCCGCGTGACAATCCTTGATGTGAAGCCCAAGTTTTCAAAGCAAGGGTTGTTTACCGAGGGTTGGGAAGAACACTACGCAGACATCATAGAATGGCTGCCCCCGGAAATTCATGGCGGTATTGTCAATGTTGATGCAAAGGCTGGTCTTGTTGAAACTGATCTTGATACATTTGAAGGTGCGGTCCTGAACATCATTCCAGCTATGAAAGCGGGAGCGATTGCGAGTCAATCCGGACTGACTGATGATTCAGGGTATTGCCCCGTCGATGGTGCGTCGATGAGATCACGCATTGATAACAGCGTGTTTGTTATCGGTGATGCGTGTGTGGCAGGTGCTATGCCTAAGTCGGGTTTCTCTGCTAATAGCCAGGCCAAGGTAGCGGCGATGAACGTTAGGGGTGACTTGCTATCGTCTAAAGTATTTCCAGCGAGGTTTGCTAACACCTGCTGGAGTCTTATCTCTACTGACAATGGTGTGAAGGTCGGCGCGCAATACTCCGCTAACGAAAAAGGCGAGATTGTTGCTGATTCCAAATTTATAAGTGCAGCAGGCGAAAGTGCTGAGCTGAGAAAGACCACATACGAAGAGTCGATAGGCTGGTACGACTCAATCACCACAGATATGTTTGGCTAATGAATACTGTCAATTGTCAAAGGCGGGATCTCCTAAAGGCGGCAGGGATAGCGGCACTTTCAGCGGTTGTTCCTCACGCGTATGCGACGCAGGACGAACCGAAGGTGGTGCAGCTGTCTGATGGTACGTTAAGCGTACTGTCAGACGGTTACCTGAGCTTGCCTGTCAGTGGCATGTTCAGTAGTGATGAGCAGGCAGCGGAGGCTGCAGACCTGTTTCGGCAAGCGGGGCTTTCAATGGAGGCGAGCCAGCCGCCGTGTAACATCACGCTATGGCAAACGAAAGACCGGATTGTGTTGTTTGATGTTGGATCCGGCAGTCAGTTTATGGACACTGCTGGCTTACTGCCTTCGCAACTTGAAGCGATGGATATTGACCTTGCAGATGTGACTGACGTGGTATTTACCCATGCGCATCCGGATCATTGCTGGGGGCTTCTGGATGATTTTGATGAATTGCTATGCCCGCAAGCAACATATTATATGCATGGAGCCGAGTTCGACTACTGGATGTCTGAAGAGACATTAAACAACACGCCGGAGTCCGGTCTAGCGATGGTCGCGGGGGCACGTAATCGCCTGCCATTAATAGAGCCACAGTTAAAACGATTCGAATGGGGTGATGAGATTATTCCCGGTATTGAAGCGGTTGATACTCATGGGCATACGCCAGGTCATACCTCGTTCACGATACATTCGGGTAGCGAAAGCTTATTGGTCCTGGGGGATGCTCTGACTCATTCTGTGATTTCATTTCAAAAGCCTGAATGGAA
>CALGJU010000179.1 GCA_937928685.1 uncultured Granulosicoccaceae bacterium | reverse complement strand
GTCTGCACCAATGACAATAGCGTCTGGATACTGCTGCAGAACTACCTGGCACTTTTCAACCGCCAGGCGTTGCACATACACGTGGGCGCTCTCGTTATTACGGCGTGTCTCATCAATGTCTGCCGCCACACATAGCGGATCGATTCCGATCTGCCGCAACAACGCTTTGCGCTGCACAGAGCCTGATGCAAGAACAATTGTTTTAGCAACCACTAGAGAGACCTGTTAAGGATGCAACCAGACTAGGCGCGATGATAAGGATGATTATTCAATAAACTCACGGCACGATAAATCTGCTCTGCCACAATAACTCGCACCATGGCATGAGGGAATGTCAGCCTGGACAGGGACCATTTCTCACTGCACTGCTGCAATACCTGATCAGAAAGCCCATCAGCACCACCCACCAGCAATGCGATAGGTAATGAGGCTTCACTTAACTGCTGAAACTTCTTAGCGATTGATTCAGTACTTTGCAACTTGCCATGTTCATCCAGGGCAATCACATAAGCGCCCTTCGGCACCGATTCCAGTAGCAATTCACCCTCACGCTTACACACCGATGCACTGTCCTGAGAATTGCTTCGTCTGGGAGAGGGAATCTCGCGTAGCTTCAGCGAGCAATCACGGCCCAGTCGCCTGGCGTACTCTTCGTAGCCGTCTTCGACCCACGTTGGCATCTTTGTTCCGATGGCAAGCAGATGTATCTCCATGACCGAACCAGATAGTCTTGCTATTCAGCAGATACGGCAAGCATCATCCCGCTGCCTGATCGTCCTGGTTTTCGCTGTCGGCCAACTCTTCCGGGTCAGCAATTCCCCAGAGTTTTTCCAGTGCGTAGAAATCACGACTCTCTCTGGTCATCACATGGGCAAGTACATCACCCAGATCAACAAGTATCCAGTTGCCGTCTTCCTCACCTTCCAACCCCAGTGGCCGAACACCCGCTTCTTTTGACTTTTCTACTACCTCACTGGCGAGTGATTTCACGTGCCGCGCCGAGGTGCCGGTAACCACCACCATCCAGTCAGTGACCGAGGTGCGGTCAGCGACATCGAGCACAACGATATCCTGCCCCTTGAGATCTTCAAGAGAATTGACAGTCAGCTTTTGTAAATCCAGTGCGTTCATAAGTTACTCAGGTGTCAGGGCAAACGTGCCGGCTGACGAAATTCGGGGATCAGAAATCCGATTTAATCGGCAGATCCGATATAGAGGCGATGCTGGTTAATGTAATCGCGTACTGCATAGGGTACCAAAAACTGGATATCCGTTCCTTGCTGTAGTTCCCGCCTGATTCTGGTGGAGGAAATATCCAGCTGAGTCACCGGACATAAAATGACATTGGACGATTCATCCCGCAAAATTTGCTGCGCTACCTCAGACAAAGACTCCCCCGGTCGCTCCATTACTGCGACCTGCGCCAGCTGCAACAATTCACGCCAGCGATGCCAGGTATCAAAAACACTGATTTGATCGGTACCGATGATCAGCGTCAGCTCAGCTTGCGGGTACTCATTTTGAATCGATTCCAGAGTTTCAAAAGTGTAAGACGGCTTTTGTGCGTTGATCTCACGCGGATCAATCACCAGGCCGGGCGCATCAGCAATAGCTAACTCAAGCATCGCCAACCGATGGACGGGATCCACCCTTGCACGAGATCTGTGTGGCGGATTGCCGGTCGGTATAAACCGCAGCTCATCTAAATTGAGCTGCTGCTTTACCTCGAGCGCAGAACGTAAATGACCGATGTGAACCGGGTCAAACGAGCCGCCATAAATACCAACACCATGCGACGGCTTGCTCAAGCGTACCCACCCGACACGGTGTTCCTATAAATCAACGAGTGGTTCCTTCACCAAACACCACATACTTCTGAGTTGTTAACCCTTCCACTCCGACCGGACCGCGAACATGCAATCGGTCAGTACTGATACCGACTTCCGCTCCCAGTCCGTATTCAAAGCCATCAGCAAAACAGGTCGACGCGTTCACCATGACAGAACTGGAATCTACCTGGCGGGTAAACTGCCGGGCACGGCTCAGGTTGTCAGTGATGATCGCATCAGTATGACCGGATCCATAGGTGGCTATGTGGTCCATTGCCGCTTGCATACTATCTACCGTGCGAACAGACAATACCGGAGCAAGATACTCTGTTGCCCAATCTTCTTCCGTGGCATCCAGCGCGTTGGGCAATACACTTTTGGTGTTCTCACAAACACGTACTTCAACGCCTTTTTCAATCAACTTCTGATGCAGCACTGGCAATACTTTGTCGGCAATCTCACGCGATACCAACAAGGTTTCCATCGCACCGCAGATACCATAACGATACGTTTTAGAATTCAGTGCAACACTGATCGCCATATCAATATCTGCAAATTCGTCAATATAGATATGACACAACCCTTCGAGGTGCTTGATAACAGGAACACGGGCATCTTCACTAATACGTTGCACCAACCCTTTGCCACCGCGCGGTATCACCACATCTATAAACTCCTGCATCTGAATCAACTCCCGCACTGCAGCACGATCGGTGGTTTCAACAAACTGCACTGCATCTGCCGGTAAGCTCGCTGCATCGAGCCCTTGCTGAATACAAGCAGCGATCGCTATATTGGAGTTTATCGCCTCCGAACCGCCACGCAAGATAGTGGCATTGCCTGCCTTTAAACACACTGCAGCAGCATCTGCGGTTACATTGGGACGAGACTCATAAATGATCCCGATCACACCGATCGGCACGCGCATTTTTCCTATCTGCAAACCGGAGGGTTGATAGTTCATATCGCTGAGCTCACCAATCGGCTCAGGCAACAAGGCAATCTGCCTTAAGCCATTTGCCATGGCTTCAATTCTGGCAGGGGTCAGCTCAAGTCGATCAAGCAGTGCATCAGAAAGATGAGACGCGTGACCCGCCTCCATATCTATCTTGTTCTGTTCTGCAAGCGTTGCTTCGTTATCCAGCAGTGCGGTAGCAATAGCATTCAACGCACGGGTTTTTGTCTGACCATCTGCATTGGCAATAACCTGACTTGCCGCTCGTGCACGACTGCCAAGGTTCTGCATATAGCTCTTAACCGATGATTCGATGTTCGCGTTTTTATTCACAGGTTTATTCTCAATAGCAGGCTTTAATTTACTGCGTAACTGGTGTTAAGTGATATCACTAACACGCATCAATGGCCAGCGCGAGCCGCTCAATCGGGTCACAAAAGAGGCGATCTCTGTCCACAGCTCACCACTTGCCATGCCCTTGGATAGCAAATCAAGATAGCTGCAGTCAGCACTGGCGCGCAACCAGAATACTCTTTTGCGTTCACGCATCACTTTACCCACCAGTGCCTGCTTATTTTTCCACACGCCTGACTTAAACATGGCCTGTGCTGGATTTTCTCCCTGATCAACACGGCTCAGTACCGAATTAATTTTTCGCACCTCACTGCCAAGGTGCCAGCAAATTAACACCGGAGAATCACCTGCAGATCGCAGGCTGTTAAGTACTTTTAGTGCACGTGCAGTATCACTATTTAATGCAGCATCGATCAAATCAATAATGGTGTAGCGGGAACTGTCAGTCACACTCATGAGTACTTCCTGCGGACCCACCGATTGGTCGGTGTACAGAATGGCGAGCTTTTCGATTTCCTGCTTGGCGGCAAGTAAGTTGCCCTCCACGCGCTCAACCAGCAATTCGACCGCATTAGCGTCTGCAGAGACCCCGGCACCGACCATTCGTTGTTCTACCCAACTGCGGGTCTTGGCTGTCGACAGAGGCCACACCTGCATGGTCACACCTACTTTATCTATGGCCTTAAACCATGCACTGGTTTGAAATCGCCCTTCCGGCCGACCGGTGGTGATCAATAGGATCGTATCCTCCGGTGGCGACTCACACCATTTTTTTAATGCGTTAGCGCCCTCTGTACCCGGCTTGCCGGTAGGAATATGCAGACCAACGATTTTTTTATCACCAAACAGCGACATGGTGTTTCCAGACATCGCCAGGGCCTGCCAATCAAACGAGCGGGCGTTATCAACCTGGTAGCGCTCTGTACCGGAAAAGCCGGCTGCACGAGCAGACGCGCGAATTAAATCAGCAGCTTCCATCAATTGCAGCGGTTCATCACCACTGATCATGTAGACAGGGGCAAGCCCTTTGGCAAGTGCTTTTGGCAAGGTGTCGGTATATACATTCACGCCCACATTTTACGCTGAAAAGCCTGCCGCCGGGCAGTCTGTTTTCAGCAATTCGGAAAATATTATTCGCATCACGCCAGTCCTGCACACAGAACATCAAGTGCAAGCTCTCTCACTTGCACGTAAACTCGCGACACCTGAATGCCACACAAGATTATTCCAGTGATCTATCCCGCCTTACGAAGCCTTTTGTTTCGCCTGCCCGCCGAGCAATCTCACGACTTTGCCCTCAGCGCGATAAACAAAACACCCGCCCGACTGCTCAGATCAATGGGCACTACCAACACCGCCGACAATAAACGCACAGTGATGGGAATCGAATTTCCGAATGCAGTTGGCCTGGCAGCCGGGCTCGACAAAAATGCCGACTACTACAGCAACCTGGCGCAATTCGGTTTTGGTTTTGTCGAGGTCGGCACTGTTACACCGAGACCTCAGCCGGGAAACGAAAAGCCCCGTATGTTCCGCCTGAAAGAAGACGCTGCAGTTATTAACCGCATGGGCTTCAATAACAAGGGGGTGGCCTATCTGGCGGATCGTGTACGTGCTGCAAAATTCACCGGAGTACTCGGCATCAATATTGGCAAAAACAAAGACACACCGCTTGAGCGCGCGCACGAAGACTACCAACAGTGTATGCGGCAAATTTATTCCCTGCCTGACTATATCACCGTCAATATCTCATCACCCAACACACCGGGGCTGCGTGACCTGCAAGTCGGAGACGCAACACAAAAATTGCTCAGTGCCATCAAAAACACGCAACAAGAGCTCACCCAAAAGCATGGACGTTATGTCCCGATCGCCGTAAAAATCGCTCCGGACATGGCAGAACAAGATCTGACAGAGTTCTGCGACACCGCCAGAGCCCTGGAAATCGATGCGATCATTGCCGGCAACACCACCTCGTCGCGACCGACACTGCAATCGGTGCACGCAGGTGAAACTGGTGGCCTCAGTGGTAAACCATTGACCGACAAAGCTCGTCAGACAATCACACATCTGGCGCAACGGTTGCAAAAGGAGATACCTATCATCGGTTGCGGCGGCATATTTACCGGCGATGATGCTGTAGCACATCTGCAAGCAGGCGCCTCACTAGTACAGGTGTACACCGGTTTCATTTATCGCGGCCCACCGCTGATCAGTGAAATTCGCCGCGCTGTGCATCAACACGAATTAACCGCACACCGAAAAACTCACCTATAGGTTATAGAGACTACGATGGCTGACTACGATATTTTCAATGGCGATGCAGACGGTATCTGCGCCCTCCTTCAGCTACGCCTTGCAGATCCTCGTGAAGCGACGCTCGTTACGGGTGTTAAACGCGATATCGACCTCGTCAGGCAGGTATCCGCCAAAGCCGGTGATCGCTTAACTGTGCTTGATATTTCAATGGATAAAAACCGTGACGCATTGCGTTCAGCACTCGATAACGGTGCCGACGTCATCTACTTTGACCACCACTTCCCCGGTGACATTCCTGAGGCCGACAACCTTTCGGCCAATATTGATACAGATGCAGAGACCTGCACCGGTTTGCTGGTCAATAAATACCTCAATGGTGCGCACGTGCTGTGGGCTGTAACCGCCGCTTACGGTGACAACTTACACCAGTCAGCACTGGCCACCGCTGCCCCGCTAAACCTTAGTGAGACAGAGCTATCACAACTTGAAGAGCTTGGCACACTGCTTAACTACAACGGTTATGGTGCCACCATGGATGATCTCTTTTTCGCACCCGATATATTGTTTAAAAAATTACTGCCCTATAAAAGCCCATTCGACTTCATTGCACAGGACGATACCTTCGCAGCACTGAAAAACGGCTACACAAGTGATATGGCAAACGCAAAAGCCATTGCAGCCTCACTCACGACAGATGCTTGCGCGCTATACATGTTCCCTCAGGAAAGCTGGTCACGACGTGTGAGCGGAGTCTATGGTAACGTGCTTGCACGTGATTTTCCTGATCGCGCGCACGCGCTATTAAGTGATATTGGTGATAACAACTATCAGGTGAGTGTTAGAGCACCACTCCACAGACGTGATGGAGCAGACGAGCTTTGCCGCCAGTTTGATACAGGCGGCGGACGCAAAGCAGCTGCGGGTATAAACAAACTCCCCGCCAGCGAACTCGATCGGTTCCACAGTGCATTCCAGGAGCAATTCTCCCGCTAAACGGGGAATCTCTCCCGAAACCCGACAACTGATTGAGACAGATCAAGTGCGTCATACCAGATTCAATTTTACAACTGCTTTTGTAGTTGTTTGAGGCTTTTAAAGGGTCGGCCTGTCGTGCCCGGTTAATCTATAATAATGGTACAGGCCAGGGCTGTAAGTAGGATCAACGAGAATCCTAGCCGGCATTATTCATAAGGATTCGGCAGCCAGAGGAAATCTCGCTAATCAGGTCAGCTGATCGCCTGAGAAGCGTGGCCCGCCACTAGCGATGCGGATCGGCTGAGATGTGACGCGAGGTTTTCTCTGGTGTCGAATAGACACACTGCTAAATCGAAATAATTCGTTTATCGACCTAATTCACTGCGTATAAAGACTTAGCGCCTATTTCGCTGGTCGCCTTGTGAATAATGCAGGCTAGTACCCTGAAGCTGAGTAATGCTCAAAGTAACAAAATGTGTGTGAACAAAATAACGAGCAGTAAAGCCCGTTAAGGCTTCACCTGTAAGCAGATACTGAAGGAAGCAGACACATCCAGACTCTCTAATCGTCTGCTTCTACTACTTCCTGCATCATCTCAACCTTGGGCTGGCTGTTATTTACGACGGCGTCAGGATTGCTGGTAAAATCCCACTTCGCCATCACGAAGTAGAAAATTGACGCTAAGGCTACAACACCTACTGCAACGCCCGCCAACGCTACTTTCTTTCCTTTAGCGTTTCCACTTCCTACTGCAGAATCAGGCTCGTCGACCAGTTCCTGACTTGCATCATTATTTAACGGACATTTTGCTTCGTGTGAACCCGAAATACCACCGCATACCATACATGCAGCCATCGCTTGTACAACAGGTTCTTGTGGCTCTTGTGTTGCCGATGGGACTGCCTGCGGGGCGACAGACGATTGTTCGTCTGTGCCATCGGCCCACGCCCCGGCAAAACTCCAGGGCATGTCAGTTGGCGCTTCTGGTGGCGCATCTAGCATTTGCTCCACAACATTACTCTGAGCCACATCATCACTGTGGTCCGCTGATTCTTGCTCGTCACTAGCGGGTACCTCTGCTGTTGACAGCAACGGCTCTGCATCGCCTGTCTCTTCTGTTGCAGTGGGAGGCACGCCTTCAGCACTCGCCGGCGCTTGCACCGTACTCGCTTGCTCTTGAGTTTCCGGCACCGCTTTTGGTCTCGGCGGTGGCCTTACAATCTTTTTTACTTCCATCTTTTTCGATTCATCTTTCACCGGCGGCTTGAGCCCGGTAGCCACAACCGTTACCTGCATCTCATAGTTCAGGTTTTCATCGAACACCGTACCGATAACGACCGTCGCATTG
>CALGJU010000178.1 GCA_937928685.1 uncultured Granulosicoccaceae bacterium | reverse complement strand
CAGGCAAAATAACAGTGTTCAGCAAGCTATGATACCTACAGATAATAACCGCCGAAGTCGTCCTGCCAGAGGCTTTACAGCGGGAATCAAGTGGTGGTGGAATACTCGTATCCGTTCGTGGTGGACTGTCAGGTTGCCCGCCCGCCAGCGGCGAAAACAGCAGGCGGATCAGAAGATTCAATTCGAAAAAATTGCCAGTGAACTTGCACCCCCTTCGACAGGTACTACCACTGCAATTCTTACCGTGTACAAGCGTTCAGAGTTTCTCACTGCCCAGATTGATGCGCTGAAAAATCAAACGTATCCGCCTGCTGAAATCTGGGTGTGGACTAACAGCAGTGATATTTTGCCGACCGATTTTTCAAAAGAGGTTGATCGCGTGGTGGTGTCTAACACCAACTGGAAGTTCTGGGGCAGGTTCGCGATAGGCAATTTGGCGCGTACCACTTACTTGTGCATCCTTGATGATGATGTTTTGCCGGAACCGCGTTGGATAGAGAATTGTATTTCAACCTATGATGCAGGCACCAAAGGGATTCTTGGTGGTTCTGGTGTAATCCTGCCTGAAGCGGGGGGGTACTCTTCGAAGCGTAAGGTCGGCTGGAACGGCAATCATTTTAATGAGCCTGCAGAAGTTGATCTGGTCGGGCATGCATGGTTTTTTCGGAAAGAGTATCTGCAGTATATGTGGATAGAGCAGCCACACTCCTGGGAAAACGGTGAGGATATTCACTTTAGCTACATGGCACTTAAGCATGGGGGCTTAAGTACCTGGGTGCCGCCGCATCCTGATGAAGATCAATCACTGTGGAGTTGCCGTCCGGATTTCGGCAAAACGGTCGGTCGCACAAAAGCCGCCACACATAAGTCTGTCGGTCATCACAGTTTGCGCGACGAGATCGTTGATGCCTATCGAAGCGACGGTTGGAAGCTAACCACTGAGCGTCAGCAGTTGTCGAAGAACACACTGTCTGCTAACTCCGGAAACGACCATGGGGTTTAGTTGGAAGCGTTTGTTCGGAGGGTCGACATCCCGCTATCAGGTAGCACACCCTGCAGATAAAAGCTTTGCAGAAGCCATAGCAGAGCTTAACTCACGACTTATTCAGCGTGATAATTTTTCTCTGGTGCGCTTTGGCGACGGTGAAATGATTATTATCAATGGTGAGGCGATTGATCTATCGAAAAAATTCAACGGTG
The DNA here is from genome assembly GCA_937928685.1 of uncultured Granulosicoccaceae bacterium. Lineage (GTDB taxonomy): Bacteria > Pseudomonadota > Gammaproteobacteria > Granulosicoccales > Granulosicoccaceae. The sequence continues at coordinate 10,447 of CALGJU010000178.1, read as the reverse complement.
AACACCAGTACATTCCTGGTGATATACGTCATGAACAACAACGAGCGCTGTTGCAACATTCGCTAAGTTGGCAGGCGCCGCACTATTACGTTGGCATCGCCTGTCCATGCTGTGTTGGTACCGATGCATTCCTTGCGCTTAAATCGCAGTCGGGGCAGTCAGAGAAACAGCTTACGTGGGCGAATATATTTGTCAATTCGAATTTCTCCACTTTTATGTCAGACACCACGCGTGCACTGGCAGGTCGCACTGTTAATATGGTCTGCCATCACAAGGCCGATGTGTCGGGGTTGCCATTTTCAGTCTCCACGTCTTTCAGGAGTGGGCCGAATTCGTGGCTCAATGATCACGAGCGACTGCTGGAAGAGATTAGCGCCTACATTGATTTAAACAGTACTACTGATGAGGTTTTTCTATTTTGTGCAGGCGTGCTGTCAAATATTCTCGTCTGCCAGCTGAGTGAGAAATTTCCGGACAATACCTATATTGATATCGGATCAGTGTTTGATGATGTCATGGGGCTTGGGAAAACCCGAAGATACTTGCGTAATGGAAAACTCTGCGTCAGACGTGTGTCTGGGTGTAGCTTTGTCGCCATTGTTGCTGATTGATCGGCAATAGGGCAGTGCCAGACTGGTCATTCTGACGTCGGCAAAAAGTTGAAAATAAACCGCGGTTGTGATGCCTTATTTACACCCTACATTGTATTGTTCATTCGACCACAGTCTGAAATAGATGCCATCACATCCCGCCTCTCCTGAGGTCACTGAGCCTTCAGCCTGGTCGATACTGCGACGGCTGGCGATCTATCTGGGGCGTTATAAGGCAAGAGTAGCAGTGAGCTTGCTGGCGTTGCTGGTGGCGGCGATTGCCACCTTGACAATGCCTGTTGCGTTTCGCTACCTGGTGGATCTGGGTTTTGCCTCGCCGGCGACTGCTGCCAGTGATCAATCATCGATCAGCAGTGCTAATGTTGATGTGATTTTTATTGGCTTATTTGCGCTTGCTACCGTATTGGCCATCAGTACCGCGGTGCGATTCTATTGTGTCTCATGGCTTGGTGAACGAATTACCGCCGACTTGCGCAGTGATGTCTACTCACAGGTGTTGCGGCAGGATCCGCAGTTTTTTGAAACGCTTAAAACCGGTGAAGTGTTGTCACGACTTTCCTCCGATACGACTTTAATTCAATCGCTGGTGGGCACCAGCATTTCATTGGGGTTGCGCAATACGTTGTTGTTTATCGGTTCGTTGTTCATGATGCTATATACCGATCTGCGTTTGGCGGCCATTATTGTAGGGCTATTGTTGGTGGTGGTGCTGCCTATACTGTTTTTCGGTCGCAAGGTCAGAAAGCTGTCACGAACCAGTCAGGACAAGTTGGCAGATACCGGCGCGATGGCAGGTGAAACGCTCAACGCGATGCAAATTGTACAAGCGTATGGACGTGAGCCGCTTGAATCTATGAAGTACAAAGAGGCCACTGATCTGGCATTTGTTGCAGCGATAAATCGCAACAAGTCCCGGTCTTTGTTAACTGCCATGGCCATAGTATTGGTATTTGGTGCGATTGTTCTGGTGCTATGGCTTGGCGCAAATGCTGTTATAGAGGGCAGTCTGTCTGCTGGTTTGCTTACACAATTTATAATGTATGCAGTAATTGTCGGTGGGTCTGCGGCAACCATGGCAGAGGTGTTTGGAGATGTTCAAAGGGCGGTCGGGGCAACCACACGTCTTGTAGAGCTGTTGGACGCGGAGCCCGCCATACAGAGTCAGTTGGCTGTCGTCGGTAACAGCACGGCGGTGGATCCAAACGAGCCACTATCCAGTGCGGGCGCGAGTGTCAGCTTTGAGCAGGTATCCTTTAATTACCCCAGCCGACCTGATGAATTGTCGTTAAACAACGTCAGCTTTGAGGCGAAACCTGGAGAAACAGTTGCCATAGTGGGCCCCTCAGGGGCGGGAAAGTCTACTGTGCTACAGGTGTTACTTCGTTTTTATGATCCGCAAACGGGTGTTATCAGGTTAAACGGAACACCGTTACCAGAGCTTGATCTGAAAACCCTGCGTGAGTCGATTGGCTTGGTTTCACAGGACAGCGTTATCTTTTCTGCCAATGCATTAGAAAATATTCGCTATGGACGTCTAGATGCCACAGATGAGGAGGTTTATGCGGCCGCCGCCAGCGCGCAGGCTGACCCATTCATTCGCAAGCTTCCCGATGGCTACAGTACTTATTTGGGTGAACGTGGTACCCGGCTATCCGGTGGTCAAAGGCAAAGAATTTCTATTGCTCGTGCGCTGATAAAAAACCCGCCGCTGTTGCTACTTGATGAGGCCACCAGTGCGCTCGATGCAGAGAGTGAGCACAAAGTGCAGGTGGCGCTTGAAAGCGCAATGGCGGGGCGAACCACCCTTGTCATTGCCCACCGGCTTGCTACGATAAAGAATGCCGATAGAATTATTGTGCTTGATCAAGGCAGTATTGTAGAGACTGGCAGCCATGCTGAGTTAAGCCAGAGTAATGGTGTTTATGCATCGCTTGCAGCAATGCAGTTCAGTGCGAGTTAAATGGGCTTATCACCCGACTGCTGGTTAATTCGATAGGTGCCGCCGAATAACTACCGCCCGGTGATAAGCCCGCAAGCGTTAGCGAGGGAAACACTGTACATAAAGGCACTTGCGCACGCTCAAGAGATCACTATCTAAATCAACGCAGGGTAGAACTGAGCGGCTTGACAAGCCAGACATCCCTCGCTCACGTTGGCGGGTTTGATGGGCGGTGCCTGTGTGGTTGCTTGCAAGTTTTTGGTGGCGTTGGCATCAGGCAAGGCATATGGCAGAGGCTCGATTGAGCAGTTCAGCTAATTCGACAGAATTGGTCGCACTTCCAAGAATGTATCGATCCGGTCTGATCAGAATGGCGTCTACGCTGTAATGCGTTAAGACAGATTGTAGTTCTGGTTCATCTTGCGTTGTTATGACCAGGCAATCAGGCTCGGTGGTGGCATCGGATTGCAGGTGTTCTAGTAGCAACTGCGATTCGATAATGAGTATTGCCTTATATCTGGCCATGTCATCCAGCCATGTACCGCTTTGCAATTGCGGTTGTATGCACCAACTGCCTACACAGGCGTTGGATCCAACGCCCACACCCGAGCCAAGCTTTGGCATCATCGACTTCAGCTGCACCGTACCGTCATCACGGGTAAATGCTTTCTTTAAAGCTAGTTCGGTACTGCAAGAGTTTATGATTGCACCAAGCTTGATAGCAGTTTCGATATATTCGGTCACATTGGGAATACGCTCGCTCTGGTAGCTATCGAGTATAGCTTCACGAGTGATGTCTGGAAGCTGCTTTTCCCTGCAACAAATAGCAAGCTTCCATGCGAGGTTAGAGGCATCACGTATCCCTGCACACATGCCTTGACCCATAAACGGTGGGGTGAGGTGTGCTGCATCGCCCGCTATGAATAATCTATTCTTGCGCCAGGCTTTTGCAACATGTGATTTGAATTCATACACAGCACTCCGTTCTATGCTGGCGTCATGGTGTGATACCCACTCACCGATAAAATTCCAGATTGAAGAGTCACTCGTGACAGTGCGGGTATCGTCTTCAGGTTTGAGAGAAATTTCCCAGCGCCTGCGGTTAGCCGGGCAGCGCACGTAGGTTGCCGGTCGATCGCGGCCGCAATGTTGAATGGTGTAATCCCCCAGTTCCGGTTTCTCAGTGTTGAGCAGTGTATCAACCACTAACCAGCGTTCATTGAAACCGAAGTCATCAATATCATTGCCAATGGTTGACCTGACGATTGAGTTTGCACCATCGCATCCCACCACGTATTTGGCTCTATATTCATCACCATTGGTACAATGTACAGAGGCATGTTGTTCAGATTGTCTAATTGCATCTACCTCAATACCGGTTTGTAACTGAATGCACTCAATCGATTGCATTTTGTTTCTTAAAATATTTTCTAAATCCGGTTGATGGAATCGGTAGCTGGTATGCCATCCGTTTTCACCGATGCCTGCCGGTCTTGGCCAGTCGAGTAACAGATTGCCTTGTGGGTCAAGGAACCTCATCCCCGGGTTGTAGCGCACAACACCTTCGAGCGCATTGCTAACACCCAGAGCTTGAAAAACGCGCATGATTTGATCGTCAAAATGTACCGCTCTGGGCAACGGATAAATGTTTTTCTCACGTTCCAGTACCAGTGAGCTGATACCACACTGTGCCAGTAGTAAAGACAGTGTTGCGCCGCTTGGTCCGCAGCCAACGATAATGATGTCTGCTGAAACATCCTTGTTTTGCATTAGCGATCGTTCTTAACGTTCTGGCTATACATCCAGGGGCAATCAACCAGTAGCGGGGCTCTTATTCCCTGTTGTGCTGTTTGCATTCTCATGTCTCTAAGCACTTTGCGCTTTTCCTCCGGTAGATACAGTCGTTCATGTCCCCAGAAACTCGGACCGGTGAGAGTTTCGTGAGGTACCCAGGAGTCACGATCAATAATTCGGCCGCCCCAACCACTTTCAATAAAGAAACCTGAAGGGGTATTTGCATAGAATGATGTCATGTAGTCGTTAGTGTGACGACCGAGCGTATAGGCAACTCTGTCACCTTCGAGCTGCGCGATGTCATAGCCCTGTCCGACGTCATCCAGATTGTCGTACTCGACCATGAAATGATGAAAGCCGGTTTGACCGGTGCCAATAATCGCAAAGCTGTGATGCCGGCCATTCACATGGAAAAAGTACATCGGGTAGGGCGCGAGGCCGTAATCACTGACGGAGAAACCAAGGGTATCCCGATAGAAAGGCAGCAAACGATCAACATTGTTGGCATGAAGCACAGCGTGGCCCATCCCATAGGGGCCGGTTTTGAATCCGGATATAGGGCGGCCCGGTGTGAACGGTTCTGTGTTTATCATCGGCTTGCAGAATAGTTCAAGACGATTGCCATCAGGGTCGTCAAAGTAAATTAACTCAGTGACAAAGCGCCGGTCACAAAGTGCCTGTGTGGCGTGAGTGACTTTAACTCCGCTGTCTTCGATCGCTGATGCCATTGTCAGCAGATCAGTACTACTGGAAACCTCCCAGCCCAGAAACGCGAGGGTGTCACCGGGTTCGTCAGTCACGATCAGTCGCTGGTACCGATCATCCATACGAAATGAGAAATTTTTACCAGCGCTATCGAGCAGGCTCATGCCAAGCTGGCGGGTAGAAAAATCTGCCCAGTCAGATAATCGGTCCGACCGTATACCGATATAGCCTAGAGACAGGATAGTCATGTGAAGCTGTTGAGCACGGCGTTACCGCCTGCGTCGTCTTTTAGACATAATGAAAAGGAAAACAAGCAACAGTAGCCCACCCACGATAAATTCACGCATGTAGCGAAACTTCGGTTGGGCGGTATCGTCTATCCTGGATGCAGCGGAGCCGCCAGGGTTAATTTTATCTGCATGTTTTTCGCCGTTGTCGAACTGTTCCAAATTGAGTTCTGTGTTTTTTGTATCAGTGGGTAAGTTATTTTCAAGTGAGCTTTGGCCGCTTTTTTCAAATTGATCCAGGTTTAACTGCAGATTTTTATCGGCGGTCTGTGGCTTGTCATCAAACTGTTGCAGATTGAGTTCTAAGTCACCGGCAGGCTTTTCCTGATTGTCGAATTGCTCAAGGTTTAGCTGCTTTCCGGTTGCCTGTTCAGGGGGCTGTTCAGGGGCTTGTTCAAGGGTATCGGAAAAGCCATCTAAATTTAGCTTAAGCTCCTGCGATGAGTCGGTTGCCGTCTGTTGCGCGAGGGCTGAGTTTCCCAGGCCGGTGAGTATTATTGCTGATATGAACCAAATTGCACGAATAGTCATAACGCTTGAGTCATTTACCAAAGTCAGGCCAATATTAATCTAATTAAACCGGTTTATCTGCATTGAATATATTTGCGTGTTCGCTGGTGTGTCCGTCCTGGCAGATTTGCCTTGGTGCGCCAGATCCAGGTCGGTGAATGTGAGGCTGGTTAGGCACACCGTGTATACCAATCGATGGCCAGACTGTAAAACGTTGCTGTAACACTGGCCTGAAATTACGTTAGGATGGCGCTTTTAGCTGCCGGAAGTATGACTATTAATCAAGAATTGCATGGATCGAAGTCAAGCAAAGCTCGAATCGTTTTCGATCTCGATGGCACATTAATCGACAGTGCACCTGATATTCACGGCATTGCCAATGTTCTACTCACTAGAGAAAAATACGAGCCTATTACCCTTGAACAAACCCGCAACTTTATTGGCAATGGGGCGGGGGTATTTGTTACAAAAATGTGTGTGGCCCGAGGTATCCCAGATCAGGAGCATGGGCGGTTGCTTGCCGATTTTATCAGCCTTTATGATAATGCCGTATCACATACCCTGGCTTATGAAGGGGTAGAGGAGTCGCTACAAGCACTAACCGGAGCGGGCCACAGCCTCGGAATTTGTACCAATAAACCGATTCGTCCGGCACTCTCCGTATTAGATCATTTGGATCTGGCAAAGTATTTTAATACCGTATGGGGTGGTGACAGTATGTCGGTTCACAAGCCCAATCCAGCGCCGTTGCATGCCGCTTTTGACGCGCTGCCACACGGTGTGGAGATCTACGTGGGTGACAGCGAGGTTGATGCTGAAACCGCAGCTCGCGCCTCGGTACCGTTTATTTTGTTTACCGAAGGTTATCGTAAGCAGGCGGTCGAGAAAATGGATCATGCAGCAGCGTTTTCGCATTTTCGGCAACTACCAGAATTGATTGCCGGTTTGTTGCAAAATTAGCCTGCGAGATTCATGAGATTTTCTCTGGTGTCGAATAGAAGGTGTCGAATAGACACACTGCTAAATCGAAATATTACATTTATCGCCTTAATACACTTCATATAAAGACTTAGCGTCTATTTCACTGGACGCTTTGTGAATAATGCAGGCTCGCATTGCCCGGCGATTGAGTCGGTAGAGCACTTACGAGCCCGCACGCCGGAAAGACAACGTCAAGCTAACCAGCTACACTGAAAAAAACTACCAGTGAATACTCTATGGCTATAAGCGCCAGCATACATAAAGTGTCTCTCAATATTGCAGATATGGAGCGTCATTATTACCAGCAACATGAGCTGACCATGGCCATGCATCCGTCAGAAAACGAATACCGTTTTATTGTTCGGGTGATTGCATTCGCGCTTAATGCTCATGAGCAATTGGTCTTTACTAAAGGTTTGTCCACGGATGATGAACCGGAGGCCTGGCTGAAATCACTGACTGATGATATTGAACTATGGATTGACTTTGGTCAGGTTGATGAAAAGAGAATTCGCAAGGCGTGTGGTCGTGCGAAGCAGGTATTGATTTACACCTACCATGAGCGTAAGGCAAAAATCTGGTGGGAGCAAAGTCAGCAAAAGCTACTTCGTCACAACAACTTAAAGGTCTACCACATCGCAGCAGAGGGCGCAGAAGCGGTGGTGAGTCGCAATATGCAGCTGCAAATTAATATTGATGACGGTATGGTGTCGCTAAGTAATGACGATCACCACTTTTCGGTGTCGGTGACCCGATATAGCCATTAGATATTGTTAGTGATGAACTATGTCTAGCCCTTAATCTGCAGCTTGAACGTGCGGGCTACGCAGCTTGATACCCACCCAGAAACTCAGGCATGTTGAGATCAACACAAAGCAGCAAATCCATAGCAGTTTGGTGTATTTGTGTGCGTCGCCCAGTATGCCGGTGCCTGCAGTCGTTTCGAAAAAGTAAAGGGCAGCTGCACCCACCGCAATTACAAACGACAACAGGTAGCAGGCGACGGGAATATCGCGCTGATTGCCCAGCAAAGAAAATATAATAACCGGGAACAAATACATTGACGCTGTGCCACTGACCGCAACCGCACTAAATAGGTCTTTATTGTTAAGCAGTATGAAGCCAAGACCCATTAACATGAAAATCGCCATCACCGCTCGACCATTAAACAGAGTTTTCTTTGCAGCACCCATATCAATAACAACGAGCTTTGCAGAGCTGGACAAGGTACTGTCCAGTGTAGACATGGCTGACACGATGAGTGCAGCGCTGAAAAACATCATGGGAATGTCACCTAACAGGCGAGTGAGTGTGACTGTCAACTGTTCACCCTCGATCGCCTGAGCACCGGCGATAATACCCAGCGAGCCAAAGCTGATGATGCACAATACGCTGATCCAACATGCGTGATAAAAACTCTTACGGGTGGTCTCTCTGTCTGCCAGAAAACCCCGATCCATCATCACGGGATCATGCATCGGATAGCTGACAACCTGAAGTAATGCGACAATCAATAGTATCGGGCCGGGTTCGCTCAGAACAAAGGGTTTGAACAATATTGACTCAGTGGTGAAGTAGCCCGTGGCGAGTGTGATAATCATCAGAATCACAAGCGTCGCAATGAACAGTAACATTTGAAATACGTCTGTTCTAAGAGATGCCTGAAGGCCTCCCATCATTGCATACAGCAAGGTGACTATTGCAAACGCTGCAATGCTAAGGGTGTAGGCCGAGCCGCCGGCAGCGCCGAACAGAATGCCGATCACCAGTAAATTTGCGAATACTTCACTGATCAAGCGCAGGGCAACCACCGCGTTGTAACACCACGGACCTGCCTTGCCGAATCGCTCACGCAGGAAGTGTTGAATTGAATCGTGGCCATAGCGGAACCTGACCTGGTCAACTATCACCGCGCCCGTCAGGAATGACAGGTAGTAGGCGGCATACGCCAGTGTGCCCCAAAGCCCATAGTAGTAGCCCAGAATGGCTGCATTCATCAGGCTGCGCGCGAATATCCATGTGGTGGTTTGTGATAGCACCAGCGTCCAGAGCCCTGGAGGTATCCCGGATTCTGATTTACCTTCAAAGAAGGCCGCGGTGCTGGAAGTCTTACGGGTAAGGTACAGGGAGGCCAGGGCAACAATAGTGGCGAAGACAGGTAGCGTATAGGTCATTGGGTATAAAACAGCTCGATGTGGAGCGCGAAGTGGTCGTATTCGCGATTTTGATAGCAGACTGACAGACACAACTTGCATTGGTTCCGTTGATTCTGAGGGAAAGACAATTGAGGTCGTTTGCAGGGTGGTTGGAAATGGAGTGGTTCACCGTATGAGCTTGTGAAGCTGGTGTTGCAGGGCAGTTGTTATAAAATATCTGTTTACGGACTTTGTTGTAACTACGAAGTTTAAAGGAAATATAAAGTGACAGACGAGTATCAGCAAAAAAAGAGATTCCACTCGTCAAAGAACTATTTGAAAGAGTGCAAGCCCGAACTGCTTAACAGCAATTGTTGGAGCTTTCCATGTTGATCAGGGTGCTGGTAACAATCTGGCTGGTTCCACCGGCGCTCAACATGCTTGTCATCGCCAGTGGTCTATTACTTTCGCGTTGGTACCCGCGCATTGGTATTTTCACGTGCCTTGCCGGTCTGGTTAGTCTCTGGGCATTTTCAACGCCCTATATATCGTCACTATTGCATGCATCCATTGAGCGTCATGCAGCACTTGAAATAGAATCGTTAAATAAAACCGGGGCAGATGCGATCATTGTGCTTGGTGCTTCGCATTTTGACATGGCGAAAGAATACGGGGTCTCTGCGCCAACCGCGGATGGCCTGGTTCGTCTTCACTACGCGGCCAGCCTGCACCACCAAACGGGGTTGCCAATTTTGCTGACGGGTGGACCTATGAATAAGCGCCAGGAGATACATTCTGAAGTGCTGGGTAAAAGCCTTAGCAGCCAATTTGGTATCGACGCAAAATGGCTTGAACGCAAGAGTTCTACGACCTGGCAAAATGCGATATTCAGCGCTGAAATACTTCACTCGGTCGGGATAACTGATGTGCTGTTGGTGACGCACTCTTATCATATGCGAAGGGCGGCAGAGCTTTATAAGTTGGCCGGTTTTAATGTGATCGCAGCTCCCACTCAGCTCAGTGACCATTACCCGTGGGATGACTGGCGTTTCTGGATGCCGACAATTGATGCGCTCGATCTATCCAACAAAGTGCTGCATGAATATCTGGGGCTTGCCTGGTATCAGTTGGTATCACCGATAGGCAGTCAAAATGAACGCGATATCAGGCTATACACCATCGAGTCTGATAATCCATGAAGGCGTAGTAGTACCACACGCTTAGCGAAGCCCGATTAATACAACGCTGGGTACTACGAGGAGCAACGATCGGGGTGGTTGTTGAAAGCGTAGAGCAATATCAAAAAGCATGTTCAATGCTTTATTAAAGAGCGGGCATTGATCGGGAATCTTCTGATCAATACCCGTTCAAGCATGGCGGGATTATCGCCACCGTGCTTGTATGCGTTTCAAAGCCTCGGCACCGGGATTAAGCTTTGCATAAGGGACATTGCAGAGCGCTTGATCAGTACTGCCCAGGGTGGTG
>CALGJU010000177.1 GCA_937928685.1 uncultured Granulosicoccaceae bacterium | reverse complement strand
GCGGGCAACCTGACAGTCCACCACGAACGGATACGAGTATTCCACCACCACTTGATTCCCGCTGTAAAGCCTCTGGCAGGACGACTTCGGCGGTTATTATCTGTAGGTATCATAGCTTGCTGAACACTGTTATTTTGCCTGGCACTTTACGCAGACAATAGAGAAAACCAGATTTCATCCTGACGACAGACCTAATGCAGTAACGTGGAATCATTCGCACACCTGTATAGAATTGACGCCACCCGCTGACTGCTATTGCCGTCGCCAAACGGGTTTGATACACCTGCCATGCGTTGATAAGCACTGTCATCACTCAATAAAGTATCAGCCGCTTCTATTATCGCGCTTGCACCGGTGCCAACCAATTGCACCGCACCACAATCAACCGCCTCAGTTCTTTCCGTGGTCTCACGCATCACCAATACCGGCTTATTAAGTGAAGGGGCTTCTTCCTGTATTCCGCCGCTATCACTAAGAATGAAATAACTTCTGTCCATTAGATAGACAAAAGTGCCATAGTCCAGCGGCGGCATCAGTACAATACTTTTATGTTCACCCAATCGCGCATGTACCACTTTGTGCACTTGCGGATTCAAATGCACCGCGTAAACAATTTTTAAATCCTGATGTTGCGCGGCGATCGCAGATAACGCAGTGCAAATATCCTGCATGCCTTCACCAAAACTCTCACGCCTGTGACCGGTGACTAAAACATACTTATCAGTGGTGGGATCCAATCCATACTCAGCCAGCGACTGGCGTATGTTCTGTTGCATCGAATCGTCGCTGTTAATACGATCTCTCACATCAAGCAATGCATCAATCACTGTGTTGCCAACCACTTCTACCAGACCATCAACATTTTCGCTCTGTAACACATCTGCATTTTGCTGCGTCGGCGCTAAATGGATCAGCGCCAGGCGGCTAATGACCGCACGATTAGTCTCCTCCGGCCACGGCGCACGACGATTATAGGTACGAAGGCCTGCCTCAAGATGTACCGCGATGAGATCATGCATGAAGGCGGCAGTCGCACCCGCCAATGCGGTGGTGGTATCGCCCTGTACTATCACCATGGCCGGATTTACCTCACGGATAACTTCGTTAATGCCGGTAAGCAATCGCCCGTACAGTTCAGGAAGCTGTTGCCCATCCGTCATCACATTGAGATCATGGTCAACAGTTAATGGAAACCACTTCAGCGCCTGCTGCAACATTTGCTTATGTTGCGATGTAAGACATACCACCACATTCAGTTGATCGGCTTGCCGTAGCGCATTCACAACCGGTGCAAGCTTTATGCATTCAGGCCGGGTGCCGATCAGCACCAGTACTGTTTTTTTCTCTGTCAAAATTTCGGTATCGCAGGTGGATGTCTGTAGACGTCAATGCTTCTACCACAGCGAACATAAAGCGCTATAGCTGCATTTTATTTGGGGTATTTTATATGGTGTTCTATCCGTTGGGAATATCAACCCGTGCTATTCACAAGATTGAAGGCATCTCATGAATTATACGGGCTACCTTTTCGGTGGCCCTGCCATCACTGCAAACCGACCAAGATAGTCGTGTGTCAGCGCGCGCAATGAATAGCATTCAATGCCCTCTTGTTGCATATGCCTCATGGCCTTCTTACGGTAGTCAGACTTATGCATGTCGTCAAGAATGACATAACCGTTCTCACTCAAATGGTCCGTCACCCACGGCAGCGCGTCTGCACGGGTATTCATATTGCCCATATCATGAAAGATGAGATCAAATTTCATATCATCAATTAGAGTGGTGTCTGGCCACTCCAGCAAGTTGTCGGACGGACTATCCATATGCTGCAAAAATTCAGCGGTTTTCTCAAGCCATCCGCCATGATCATCGACAGACCACACCAGCGGATTATTGCTCGCTTCAGCCGCGTATTTACGCAACACCAAAGAGCTGAAGCCGCTGCCAAGATCAACGATGTTTTTTGGCTGCATTGTGCGCGCCATACTGTAGAGGAATGCTGAAGATTCAAGCGAAGCAGCCATAAAATTATTCGACACATTATCGATATAGTGACGGTAAGCAGGCCTTAGCAGCGCCGCACAAACCTCCATACTGGCCTCACTATCTTTCAGCCGTGGAATAACCTTCTCCAGCCTGGCTAGGTCATTTCGGCCAGAGCGATCCAGCAGCATTTCCCGAACCGGGTGCTTGATTCGTTTTGACAGTGTGCGTTTTTTAGTTTTCATCAACGGTGAGCATCTCTTTTGGAATGTGCAGGTAATTTGTTTCCGCGCCAATTGCCAGCCTGCTCTGTAAAGGCATCGTCAGCATGCTTCCGGTTTTTACTTTCGGCGCGTGACCTACTCTGACGGTTTAATCAGATCCGGTAAACATTAACCGATGACATCTACTTAATGTGCCAAAATAAGCGTATCGAATACGTTGCAGTTTTCGCAGTCAAGCAGGAAAATTGACCTCGACAAGGCAACCTCAAGACCCTGAGCCGACACCACTTCATGCAACACTCAACTATCCGACCGACAGAAGAAGCACATTTACGTCCGACATGCATGTCGGACAAGCGCCCGAGCTCGACTTTCCAATGACGTACACAACCCTATGACAACAACCAGCCCATCACTCTATTGAACCATCACTACACGTTAAAGAGGAATTAATTGGCTCTACGTATCGCCATAGTCGGGTGTGGTCCGGCCGGTTTATCTTCTGCAGTCGCACTGCATGATGCAGGGTTTTCCGTAACGCTGTATGAACGATTTGAAGCGCCCCACCCCGTTGGGTCCGGACTTATGCTGCAACCCACCGGACTGGCCGTACTGGAGTGGCTCGGATTGAGGCAACAGGTTGAGCTTTCCGGTCAGCGTATTAATGGCATGTTAGGTAAAACCGTCAGCTCCAATAAAACCGTACTGGATATCAAGTACACTGTGTTGCCCGGTGATTTATATGGTGTCGCAATACACCGTGCGACACTATTCCACGTACTGCACGAAGCAGTAAAAGCACGCAACATACACATCAACACCGATTGGGATGTTGGCGCATGCCACCATGATAAATCTACCGTTTCACTGTCAGATGTACACGACCAGAAAATTTCTGCCCAGTACGACCTGATTGTCGATGCCAGTGGCAGACAATCCAAACTGGTGGCATTGGCCGAATTAAAAACCAGATCACGCCCCCTTGATTACGGCGCTTTGTGGAGCACAGTCCGTTTAGGGGATCATGGCTTCAGCAAGCAGCTCCTTGAACAGCGCTATCGGGCGGCGAGTATTATGGCAGGAGTACTCCCGTGCGGCCAGCTGCCCGGACAACAAGACGCATTGGCCACCTTATTCTGGAGCATAAAGTCTGCCGACTATGATCAGACAGTGGCACGCGGCATTGATGCCTTAAAGCATGATATCTGTAAAATCTGGCCCGCCGTCGAGCCACTACTGCAACAGATTACAGATTTTTCACAGCTAAGCTTCGCACAGTATTCTCACCACACACTTAAAAAGCCTTATTCACAACGCATCGCATTTATAGGTGATGCAGCACACGCCACCAGCCCGCAACTTGGCCAAGGTGCCAATATGGCACTTCTTGATGCTAAAGCCCTAACGGCTGCACTAACACACGCGCAGACTATCGATGCAGCCCTGCAAGACTATGCACGGTTACGCCGGATGCATGTGCGGCTATTTCAAGCTGCAAGCTTAAGCCTGACTCCGTTGTATCAATCTGACAGCGTTGTATTTCCGTGGATACGGGATACCTTCTTTCAACCGGTTTCCAAATTGCCTTTTGCCGCTCGCCTGATGACTTCATTGGGAGCGGGAACACTGGCGCAGCCAGTACAAAAAATTTCGGCTTATGAGGCCAAACACTCTGCTACACGAAAGTGAACTCCTGACCGAATTAGAGACGTAAAGCAGATCAACACTCACAGTGGCCGGTAGTATGAAATTTATTTACGACACATGACGGAGCCTGCGCAACTACAACGGCGAACAAAGCACCGGTATCACGCACCCTTATCACGCACCCTTCAATCTTTTCTTTCCCACCAGGTACGAAGCAGAAGAATGCACCAGTGCACGATCCTTAAGTGCTGTACGCCCCAACAGCATGCGGAATTTCATATCGGCACGGGATGTTAATGTCATTTCTATCGGCCAGGTATGATCGCCGATGGAAAGACTGGTTGAGATAACCCAACGCTTTTCGCTGTGCCCTCCCGAATCTGTCACGGTTCTTTGATCAGCCACATTGGCCACACACAGCTTTTCAGTGTTGGTATCGCGCTGCTTCGGATGCATGCGAAACTCTACCCGTTGCTGACCGGACTCCATAAACGGACGTACGTCAAATGCATGTAACGCAGAGGTTCGCGCGCCTGTATCTACCTTTGCCTTTATTCGATCGACATCGAGATCAGGCAAACCGACCCATTCACGCCAACCGAAAATCAGTAATTCATTCATTTAGAATCTCGTATATAGTCGGCTGAGAAAAGTTATTATTAATCAAAAAAGTAGATTCAAAAGGCGTTCGGTACAGTATGAAACTCGCAATACTATCCCGTGGTCCACAATCTTATAGTACTCGGCGGCTCAAACAAGCCGCCTTGCAAAGAGATCACACTGTTAAGGTGCTGGATACACTCAAGTTTGCAATTGATCTGCAACAAGGTATCCCTGATCTCTACTTCCGCCAGAAACCATTGAGCACCTATGATGCCGTATTGCCCAGAATAGGCGCGTCTGTCACTTACTACGGCACTGCTGTGGTCAGGCAGTTTCAAGAGATGGATGTATTCTGTGCAAACACCGCCCACGGCATTATAAATTCACGTGACAAATTGCGCAGCCTGCAGATTTTGAGTCGCCACCACATTGGCATCCCACGCACAACATTCGTACGCGATAAGAAAGATGTGCTTCCCGCCATAGAACGCGTCGGTGGTGCCCCGGTAGTGATAAAACTCATAGAGGGCACACAAGGCATTGGCGTGCTATTGGCCGAATCAGTCAAGGCGGCCGAATCAATTATCGAACTGCTACAAAGCCAAAAGCAAAATGTATTAATCCAGAAATTTGTCGCTGAAAGTGCCGGTAAAGATATTCGCGCCTTTGTTGTCGGTGATCGCGTCATTGCCGCGATGCGGCGCACAGCACAGGGACAGGAGTTTCGTAGCAACGTGCACCGCGGGGGCATCGCAGAGGCAGTAGAGCTGGATGACATCTACAAAGAAACCGCCGTACGCTCTGCGCAAATTCTGGGGCTGCGTGTCGCGGGAGTTGACATGCTCGAGCGCGCCAATGGTCCACAGATTATGGAGGTCAACTCCTCCCCGGGTCTGGAGGGTATTGAGTCCAGTACCGGACTCGATGTAGCAGGCGCTGTCATTGACTACATCTCTGCTCAAGTGGATTTTCCCGAAATTGATATTCGACAACGCCTGACAGTCAGTAAAGGTTATGGAGTCAGTGAAATATACGTTCCAGAGGGTTCAAATTTTGTCGGCTTAACGATAAAAGACAGCATGCTCTCAGAGAAAGATATCAATGTTCTGACGCTGTATCGCGGCTCAAAAACAATTCCCAATCCGCGCTCTGACAGAATACTGGAACCGGACGATAAACTCCTTTGCTTTGGAAAACTTGAGTCGATGCGTGGCATGATCCCGACTAAAACACGCCGCCGCCGTCGCCCACTGGTGAAAGAGCTCGGAACGGAAGAGCTGCCCGAACACGACATCACCTCCTACGATATTGATTAAATGACCACACAAGGCATTGATGAAGAATCTAAACCCTCCACAGGTTCAACAAAGAAATCGATCCCCTTCGAGATAGCCGGACAAACTGTACAACCCGGAGAGCGCATTCAATTCGATTTGCCCACTACGAACCTGCCTATTGCACATTTCAATGAATCACTCGCGGAGGAAGCTGGGATTGCCAAACACAGCAGCACGATCGAGGGTGATCGTTTACATGAGATTGAAGCCGTTCCGGAACCTGAACAATAAAACATCTCACTGGCCGACGGTCATCTCACTGGCCGATGGGTCTTCTCACTGGCCGATTGATCTTCTCACTGGCGATGTGTCATGGCCTTCTGCTGATAGACCGCAAGCATCAGCACAACCACCAGGATTATTCCTTCCAAGGCATCTTTAGTATTAAAGTTCAGCCCCATCAAATTTAATCCATTGGCAATCATGCCGAGAAACAACACACCAATTAATGTACCAGTAACACTGGGCCTGCCGCTACGGTTCAGTGATGCGCCAATAAACACGGCCGCAATAGCATCCAATAGATAGGAATAACCAGCCAACGGGCTGAACATACGCAAATTAGCTGAACCAATAATGCCGCCGATCGCACAAGTCGCGCCGGCGACAACGAAGCCCCAAAAAAGATATTTTTTTACATTGATGCCAGCCACTAACGCGGCTTCTCTTTGCATTCCTATTGCATGAATCCGTTTGCCAAAGATCGACTTTTCTAAAAACAGGTAGTAGATCAACAACACCACCGCTGCAATGATTATCTCGGTAGGAATACCAGAAACGTTGCCTATCGCAAGATTTCTGAACTCTTGCGGTGCACGCCGGTGAGATATTGGCCCACCACCGTTAGTAAAAATCCGCTGCACACTGCTGCCAATAAAAAAAGTACCCAGGGTTGCCATGAATGGGCTCACAGAAAGCCTGACCACCAGAAACGCATTAAGTAGCCCCACGAGAAGCCCACCCCCTATTCCCGCCAGCACCGCAAGGTACCAGACAAGGTCATAGTTTTTTAGAGCGACAATGGCGAAGGCCGCACCAAAATCAAATGCGATACCTACCGAGAGATCTATTCCACCAAGCGCGACGATGTAGGTCATACCTAACGCTAAGATAAGTAAAATGGACGAACCTTCAACAATATTAAGCAGGTTACTTCCGGTGAGAAAATTAGTCGCGTAGAACGAGAAAAATCCGAATACCGCGGCGATGATCAGCAGGAAACCAAACTGCCTGAAAAAACTACCCGCTAACGTGTTGAATGTTGCACCGGTAGATGACGTTAACTGCCCGGACTCTGCCATCACTTTTTACCTGTGGCCAATGCGGCAGTAGCCACAACAAATAATATCAAAGCACCCTTGATACAACCGGTCCAGAAGACGTTGACCCCTATCGACTTAAATCCGATCGATAATGCGGTGACCAGCACCGCACCCAATACAGCCCCCCACAGCGTAACCACCCGGCGTGGAGAAAACGCCGCGCCAAGAAAAGTAGCCAGGATCATTTCAAGCAATAGATTTTCTTCACTGCCAGGCGATGAACCGGAACCACGTGCCAATATAAACACCGACGCCAAGCCACCCGCCATGGAAGCCACCACAAACGACTGCGCAAGCATACGCCTGACAGGTATACCTGATATATCGGCAGCATCCCGATTACCACCCACTGCCTGAAGGTTCATGCCCCACTTACTGCGATGCACTGCGGCATAGAAAATAACCACCAGTACCATTGTTAACAGCACACCCACGGATAGGCCGTATAACTCATTGTCACGCAAACCCACAATGGTGGGATGATCAACATTTATTCTTCGGCTGGCGGTGACCACTTTAGTAATTCCAACCGTGGCCACACTGGTCGCGAGGGTGGCGAGCAAGGGGGTCATACCCACCCTCACCACAAGAAATGCATTCACTACACCGACAAGCATCGCTGCACACATTGCCATACTAAGCGCCGGAACAAATGCGGTTCCATGATTAGTCAGCTGATCAGCAATAATTGCCGCCGCCAACACTGCAGCGGCCGGAATAGAAAGATCAATACCCCCGGATACCACGTCATCACCACCCGCTATGACCACCACAGCAAGGCCAAGACACACCACTACTGTCGGCACAGATTGCCGTAAAATCAAATCGATTGATTCAGCTGTTAATAAATTCGGTGCCGAATAGCCAAGATAGCCGAGCATCAGTATAAAAACTAAAAACGGCAGGTAACCTGTAAACCCTCGCCAGTCAAAGGCCATAGATTGGGTATTGTTATTCATTGTGAGTGCAACGGCTCATCGGTAGTACGAACATTACCGCCGGTCGTCAATGCGAGTAACGAATCAAGTGTTAGCTCCTCGACCGGCTTATCTGCAATGACCTCACCCCTGAGCAAGACAATAATCCGGTCACACAGCCCGAGTAGCTCAGTCGGATCTGACGATGAGATGATAACACCAGCCGGGTTATCATCACCCGCCAGTTCAGATGAACCCTCAAGCGCGGAGTCTGCAGACTCACCACCATGCGCTAAGTCAGAGATCAATTGGTAAATTTCAACCTTGGCACCGATGTCTACACCAATGGTGGGTTCATCCATAATAAAAAGCTTTGACCCCGTCGCAAGCCACCGTGCCAACACGACCTTTTGTTGATTACCACCACTTAAAAATCGCACAATGGCGCTAACGTTGTCCGGTCTTATATCAAGCTTTTTTGCAAGTGCTGTGGCACGTATTTTCCCTGGTTTTTTACGCTCTATACTGTAGGACGATACTTCATCAAGAGAGGCCAGATTAATATTGTCTGCAACACTCATGTCAAGCACCAGCCCGGTATTACGACGATCCCGGGGCACGAGTACAATGCCGTTTTTAACCGCGATGTGGGGACTGTCTACATGGAGTGGCTGACCATCAAGAGTGACTGTTCCCGATTGTGCTGTCTTCAATCCATACAGCACATCAATAAGCTCTTCCCTACCTGAGCCTACCAGCCCGGCTATACCTACAATTTCGCTAGAATTAACTTGTAAATTGACACCACTAAAGTGAGGCCTGCATGATAGATTGCTGCATTCCAGCATCGGCTTTTTGCCTACTTTTCTGCGCTCGGGATATAGCGTGGTAATATCCCGCCCGACCATATGCTGAATGATTGTTTGGCTATTCGCAGCATCTGCACCGGCGAGCACGGCCACGTCCTGGCCATTTCTAAATACCGTCACCCGATCACACAAATCTGTAATCTCACCCAAATAGTGAGAAACGTAAATTATCGCAATGCCGCGCTCACGCAAGGCACGAATTGCACTAAAGAGTTGCTCAACTTCATTACTGGCCAAAGGACCAGTGGGCTCATCAAAGACAACCACCTTTGCCTCGTTATCAATTAACGCCCTCGCAATTTGAACCAACTTGCGTTCAGCAACACCTAAATCACGGATCAACTTGTTACCATTGAGTCGGTAGTGAAGAGAAAGCTCTAAAAACTCTTCTGCACGCTTTCGCATCAGGCGTTTGCGAACACCCAGCGGCCCACTTATTTCCTGCCCCATGAACACCGACTCTGCAACCGTGAAGTGCGGGACGAGATTGAGTTCCTGATGGATAAAGCGAACGCCCGCATCGTGAACCGAGCCAGGGCTATGCCTGTCCTGCTCAACGTTATCGATAACGATAGAGCCGGCATCCGGTGAATACACACCGGCAAGCACCTTTATTATGGTCGACTTGCCTGCACCATTCTCCCCGACAAGACCATGTATTTCACTGCTACTGACTGACAAAGACGCTTTATCAAGTGCCTGCACACCCGGAAACGCTTTCGAGATTGCAGACATCTGTAAATACGAAGGAGCGTGTAGTGCATCAACCATAGAAGCGGGAGCAGTGAAATCGAAGTGGAAGAATCTATATACGGGTGTACTTTTCAGAGCCCGACACCGCGGGCTCTGAACCCGGCTTAACTTAGGTATTCATAAAATCACGTGGCGCGGCTTAGAGCTTACCGTAACCAAGTTGCTCATAAACTTCTTTTGCTTCTTCCGCACCATTGACAGGCATCACGTCTACATAAGTCTGTGGAAGCAGTGTGTCACCATGGAAATGGCGGGCAACATTCATTGCAGCAGTAGACCCGATCAGATTCGGCTGTTGCGCCACGTTGGCAACAAACGGGCTGTTATCTTCAGCCATGATCTCCAGTGTTTCCGGACCGCCGTCTAACGCGGTTACTTTGATTTCAGTACGACCTGCCTCTTCAAGTGCCTGCACAATTCCAATTGCGGGTTGATCCCAACATCCCACGTGAATGGCGTCTACTGTGCCCTTAGGGTTTTGGTTAAGAAAATCAAGCGTCTTCTTACGAGCGTCTTCCGGCGCATTAGCAAATGCTTCTGCAAGCTCTGGCTGGATGATTTCGATCTCTGGATAATCCTGCATCACATACTTCCACAGACCCGCGCGGATACCACAAATTCTTAACGCCCCTTCGAATGCGTTAAATATCGCTACCCGCCCTTTACCGCCGATTGAATCTGCCATGTAGCGTCCGATAGTGGTGCCCATATAGTAGTTATCAGAAGTAGTGTTGTTAACCGCGTGTGGTGAAGAGTGATCAACTGTAAAGACGGGTATACCTGCATCCTTTAGTGCTTCAAACTTAGGCTCAACCGCTCCGTCACCAAGGATAGAAATAACCGCGTCCACCTTGTTAGTGAGAAGAATATCGTGATTATCTGCATGCACTTGATTATCACGCCCGCCATCGACAGGCACCACTTCACCACCGAGTTTCTTTACCGTGTCTACCGCGCCATTAAACGCTTCACGATCCCAGAAGTGCTGAGTCCCGACCACCGCCACTCCGACTTTTTTACCAGCCAGCGACAAGTGCCCATCAGCCACTGCCGCCATCGACACTGTTAACGTTGCAACCCCTACGGCTACTCCTGCAACCATTTTTAATAACGAATTCATTGAGTATCTCCTCCAAAAATTGAAACCGACGGTGAATCGTCAGCGTTTACTTGCAATGCTACACCACGAACAACTTAACTTATGTCGGATTGTTTGTCACATGTTACCCGGAACTTTTTTAAGGTCAATGCTCATCACGCTATTAATTGCTCAGCCATGACGTCATCGGTTACGAGATGGGTTGCGTACTTGCCTGCAAGCGTCGCGCGCACTGCGTCATGCTTATCCAGACCACCAGCCACCAACATACGTACGGGCGTATTACGAAGCTGATCCGGATGAATGCCCATTAGCCTTTGACTAAAGTCACCTTCCAGTACATCGCCGTTTTCATCTAAAAAGTGGCCACTCAAAACAGCAGTCGCACCACGCTTTCGAAACACTTTCCACTCTTCTATTGAGGCAATCCCGCTCGCTACCACCATAGTATTGTTGCGGGTATTGCCGACCGAAAAAAAAGCTTTTGTCAGATCATCAAAACGGGCGAGTTGTTTCTTTAAAATAGGTTCATCTCTGAGCTGCCTGGCTAGCGTGACAGAGGACAGAATTGCCGGTGAATGCAGTGTGCTGCAGTGCCCGCCGGTACGATTGGCTATACGTATGGTGCTCGCCTCCGGGGTTTCAAACGACTCCGAGTACATAGACCCTATCAATTGGCAAACACTGAGGTCGGCTATCTGGCGGTGTGGCATTTCCTCAGCTGCAAAGTGCACTGTTTCACCCCATGACACACCCAAGACATCACCGCTCACTAGTAGATCCGATAATGCCATAGCCCCCAGGCGCGCCACTCGGCGAGTGGCGACCGTTTTACTATCCGGGGGATCAGCGCTCCCCTGTGTTGAAGAGTTTCGAGCAATATACACATCACGCAGACCATACTTATCACACAGTTCACGTGACAGAGATGATCCGGCATAGGCTGATCCGTTGATGCGAATATCAACAATGCCCTGCTCGCGCGCCTGTCTGACGTAGTTAACAATGGTCGGCCGTGACACGCCGACTCGCGCTGCGATCTGGTTTTGCGTGAGGCCATCTTTGTAATACAGCTCTGCCACTTCCGCCAGCATACCGGTCGCGTCTGGCTGAAATACTGTATTAGCCCTGGTGTTTATTTTCATTCAGACCATGCATACGATTGAGCACTCAAGAGTAACAGCGTTATCCTCTTTCACTCAAGCATATTAACAAATGAAATTCAGCCTAACATTTGTTAGGCTTAAAACTCCATACCCTGCCAGTAATAAAACTCGCTTAAACATGAATATTTCGATGAGACATCCAGAGTAGTGGCCAGCAATAACGAACCTATCTTCATTGGCATCGATGCCGGCACGTCGCAAATAAAGTGTGTCGCTTTTTCCGTCCAAGGCGAATTGATCGACAGCACAAGCTGTGCGAACCATTACAACAGCACACCAGACGGCGGTGCTACACAAAATATGCTGACCACTCGGGACAAGGTTCTGAGCACACTGGCTGAACTTGCAAACAGGCTTGGAGACCAGTCCCGCCAGGTGAAGAGCATTGCAGTAACGGCACAAGGCGATGGCCTGCTGCTCACAGACAAACAGGGAGATCCGCTGCATGATGGATGGTTGTGGCTCGATTCACGCGCAGCAACCATAGCAAGCGATATTGAAACATCCCCTCTGTACCCCACTGTATTCAACGCCACCGGCACAGCGGTTAACGCGGCACAAATGCGCACCCAAATGCGCTGGATAGACCAACACGAACCCGAGCTACTGGACCTCGCGCACAGTGCATACCATTGGAAAGACTACCTCTACTACTGCTTGACAGGCGCCAGAGCCACCGACCCGAGTGAAGCACTGTTTACATTTGGCGATATAGCTACCGCACGCTACTCACCTGATGTCATCAGTGCGCTGGAACTTGATCACCGCGCACATCTGCTCCCGCCTATTAACAACGGCCTTGAGCATTCGGATCAACTACTCAACGACATCGCACAGCAGGTCGGATTGCCCGTCACTACCGAAGTGACGCTCGGTTATGTCGATGTTATTTGCTCGGCTTTAGGCGGTGGGCTTTACAACAATGGCAAAGCCTCCGCCATGACTATTCTCGGCACTACCGGCATACACATGCGCTATGCCGGCGCGACGGAACAGTTACAACTGCCGTCAGAAAAAACCGGTTATACCATTGCCTTTCCAGGGGGTGGCTTCGTACAACTGCAGTCCAATATGGCAGCCACACTGAACCTTGACTGGATACTCAACCTCGGTTGTGATGTGATCCGCTCTATGGGTCACAGCATTGAAATATCCGATCTCTACCACTCTCTTGACGACAACCTCCTCAACACCAAACCTCTTGCTGCCATCTTTCACCCTTATATCGCCAGCGCCGGTGAACGCGGCCCGTTCGTGAATGCTGATGCCAGAGCAAGTTATATCGGGCTCGATCAATCCTGTGGTTACTACGATATGGTTCGCTGTGTAATTGAAGGCTTAGGACTGGCTGCCCGTGACTGCTATGAAGCATTAGGAGAACTTCCCGCAGAGATAAGAATTACCGGCGGAGCGGTGAAATCAAAAGCAATTCAACAGATTGTCGCGTCCATAATGAATCGACCTGTGAGTGCGGTTGATCAGTCAGAGGCCGGCGCCGCTGGAGCGGTAATGATCGCAACTGTTAAGCATGGAATTTACAAAGATATTGATGACTGTGCCAGGCAATGGCTTGGGTCCTCCATAAGTGCGCCTGTACAGCCACTTAAAAGCCATACACAACATTACGAGAAGCTGTATCAGGTGTATCTTAAATACCGAACGTCACAATCGGCGACCTGGTCAAATCTGGCCACCCTACGAACAGAACTTAGAAATCTATCCTCATGAGTGTAGAGATTGCGATTATAGGCGACAACTTCATGCAGGCAGCTGCATTTAAAGAAGCGCTGGAATCAACCATTGAACAAGAGACGCTGTTCCACTGCATGGATCTGCCGTTTCCAGACGACCCCATCATACAAAGCAGCAGCGACCCGGCACTCAGCGGCGTCAGAGAATTTCAGGGCAGCCCCTCAGATGTTATTGCACTGGCAGGCAGTGCACAGATTCTTATCACCCATGTCGCCCCCATCACCGCAGAAGTCATCAATGCACTTAGCCGGCTTGAGTTGTTGGCCGTATCAAGAGGTGGGCCGGTGAATGTTGATTTGAATAGCGCAAAACAAAACAACATAAAAATAGTAAACACACCAGGGCGAAACGCCAGTGCCGTGGCCGAATTCACTATCGGAGCATTGATCGCCGAAACCAGAAATATCAGCAGAGGCCATGCTGATTTAATGCGTGGCATATGGAGAGGTGATCTATATCGCGCCGATGTGCAGCGTGATGAGCTCTCTACCATGACTATTGGTATCATAGGTTACGCCGAAATCGGTGTTAAAGTCGCAACACTGCTAAAAGCATTCGGCAGCCGTATACTGGTGTCAGACCCATTCATTACCTTAAGCGAAGAAGACATCGCCTACGGCGTTGAACAGGTAGAACTCGACACTCTATTACAACAATCAGATGCTGTTACGCTTCACGCCCGGGTGTCTGAACAAACAACCAACATGATAGATGCGCGGGCATTGGCAATGATGAAACCCGGAGCGGTATTAGTTAACACAGCACGCGGCCCCCTGCTTGACTATGATGCCTTGTATGATGCACTTGCATCAAAGCATTTGTCAGGCGCTATGCTGGAAACCTTTATTGAAGAACCTGTGCCCGCAGATTCCAAGCTACTGACACTTCAAAATGTCACGCTAACCCCTCATATCGCGGGCGCCTCTAAAACCACAGTGAAAAAAGCAGCCAATATGGTTGCCCGGGAAGTAAAGCTGCATTTAGCTGGTTTACCGCCGAATAACCCATGCAATCTGTAACACCATTCAAAAGGCAACCTCCGACAACTACTATATTGTGAGAGCAACATGGCAACTTTTGACGCGACATTTGCAGGCTTAACCATACTGGATATAGCCGGTCGGCCAGTAGAATCAATACCCGAAGGCGGTGGAGTAGCCTTCATAGAAGAAATTCGAATGAACCCTGCAGGCACCGCGTCAGGTGCACTGATCAACGCGGCAAAACTTGGCCTCAACTGCACCACTTCTGCCTGTGTGGGTGATGATGAGAAAGGTGAGTTTATTACCGACAGCTACAAGCGACTGAACATTGATTGC
This sequence comes from uncultured Granulosicoccaceae bacterium, assembly GCA_937928685.1. Lineage (GTDB taxonomy): Bacteria > Pseudomonadota > Gammaproteobacteria > Granulosicoccales > Granulosicoccaceae. The sequence continues at coordinate 23,553 of CALGJU010000177.1, read as the reverse complement.
TCTTTGATTCAAATAACACCAGACGCTTCTACCTCATCAACCATATTACCGATCAGACCAAACGGAGAGCGCCCCGCACTGCACTGCCGCGGCGCATCTGATCATTGGTACCTTGAAGAAGCTGACTTCGACAAAGTGTGTGACGCCAGATTTCTACATCACGGCGGAACCGGCCTGCTTAACGCTATGGATAAAGGTCAAAGTGGCAAACTGCTGCAGTATGCAAAGTCAAAAGATCTCACCACAACGTTTGATCTTATTGCACCGACCGAACATACCGTGGAACTATTAAAAGACGTGCTCCCGTTCGTCGATTTTTTTATGCCGTCGCTGGAGGAAGCTCAGTTTCTATCCGGCAAAGACAAACCAGATCAAATCGCGGATTTCTTTAAAGCCATGGGGGCGCAAAACTGTATTTTTAAATGCGGTGCTGATGGTTCGTATATCAGCACAGCTGACCGCGACTTCACCCTGCCCGCCTACAAAGTAGAAGTATCCGATACTACCGGCTGTGGCGACAGTTACTGTGGCGGTTTTATCGCCGGTCTTTCGCTTGGCCACAGCCTTGAGGATGCCTGCCGGCTTGGCACAGCCACCTCTGGCCTGGTGGCGACAGGCCTCGGTTCGGACGCTGGAGTTATAGATCTCAAGAGCACACTGGAATTTATGGCCAGCGCTGAAACAATATAACCCCACGCATCTGCCCTTCGATTAGCAGAAAAACAACCACGATAATTTACGATCGTAGAGTGCGGTAAGCTATGGTTGCCAAATTCCTTAAACGGGCATGATTGTCGAATGACAGACAGTAAAAGCCAAACCCGAAAGTTGTGGCTCAACACTCTGATGGGCAGCCGCATCAGAATCAGCACCCCAGGCAGTGAGACAGATAACCGCTTTACTGTTATCGAATATGTGGAGCCGGGCCATAGCCCACCTCCGATCTTCACGCGCCATGAATTTGTGGAAGTGTTTTGTGTAATAGACGGGACACTGACATTCCAGTTTCAAGACGCAACTAGATTCACATTGTCAGCCGGCGAAAGTGTCACTTGCCCGAGCTTCAAGCCACATTCATTCTGGAATGAAACAGACACCCCGGTGACCGCACTTTTAATCTGCACACCGGCAGGGCTGGATCAATTCTTTGTAGAATCAGATGAGTTACTTAAAAACAAAAGCAAAGACACAGATACAGCTAGCGAGGCGAGTTATCAATCAGCTATGAAAGCGCTGAGAGACAAATATGGTCTCGAGCACGTAGGAACAGCACCTGAACAGTAATTGCAAAAAAAAAGGCGATTCAAGTGAATCGCCTTTTTAACATCAAGTGCATAGAACCCGGAGAATTACATACCCCACTTCGCTGCCGTGGCATCAAAGAAGCCACGTGCCTTTTTAATCTTAACCCAGTTGTTCACATAGTTAATCCACACCTGATCATCCTGCGGAAGCAACATTGCAATCGGTGTTGGCGCACGTGCCGCTTCTACCTTGATAGGAACTAACTTGCCAAACTTCTTGGTTAACGTAGCACCTTCAATGTTTGACGTCACAAACACATCAGAGCGGCCGGACAACACTTCCTGGTGCTGCAACGCTGGTGCCTCTACCGCTTTAATCTCTGCTGCCGGAAACCATTCCTTCACTTGCTTTTCAAAAGTGGTTCCAAGCGTTGCTGCGACTTTCACACCGGCCTGGTTGATTGAATCCCAACCATCAAAGCGATCTGCTTTGTCAGCGGTGGTGTAAGGTTGAATTTGCACCGCAATGTAGCTTTCCGAATAACCAGCGACTTTCATTCGCGCGGGACTTATAGAAGCAGAACCCGTCATATGGTAATTGCCACCCAGTACACCATTGACCAGTGTTTTCCAGTCTGTCGCGACAAACTCGAGCTCTACGCCCATGTCTTTGGCTAATTCTGTCATCACATCAATGTCATAACCTTCGTAGCTATTGGTGGCAGGGTCCTTCACAGTCATTGGATTCCAATCACCCGTAGTACCGACTTTCAGCACACCGGTATCGAGTATCTCCTTAAGAACTGAATCTGCTAGTACCGGCGTGGTGGCAAAACTTACCAGAGCGGCGGCGGCCAGAGCCTTAATAAATTTCATTTGTATTTCCGTTGTGTGTGTAAACAGGCATCGTTGCATGGTCCTCAGGACATTGCAACCGCTGCTCGTATGGTTGATTAATCGCGCAAAAATCAGGCAGATCTGTTAAGTTCTACGCTGTTCGCAGCGTCCCAAAGGCCTTCAAATGGCGCAAAACCCAAAGAGCCAGATTGACAATCAGCAGATTATTAAAATGCGCTCGGTTTCGAAATTTTTCGGTACATTCCAAGCGCTTAACGAAGTCTCGATCGACGTCAGTCTCGGTGAGCGGGTCGTAGTGTGCGGCCCGTCCGGCTCCGGAAAATCAACACTCATTAGGTGTATCAATCAACTGGAAGTTCACAATAGCGGCACCATCACTATTGATGGGCATCAGCTGGACGGTAAAAAGCACAGCTTACAAGTGATTCACGACAACGTCGGGATGGTCTTCCAGCAATTCAACCTGTTTCCGCACTTAAGTGTTCTGGACAATCTGACTCTCGGGCCAATTCGCTCCCGCAACCTCAGTAAAAGCCAGGCCACTGAGCTCGCAATGCAATATTTAGAACGGGTAAGAATTCCCGAACAAGCCGAAAAATACCCAACCCAGTTGTCCGGCGGTCAACAGCAACGAGTCGCCATAGCGCGCTCACTTTGCATGGAACCGAAAATAATGTTGTTCGACGAGCCTACCTCAGCACTTGACCCCGAGATGATCAACGAAGTGCTCGATGTCATGGTTGAGTTGGCGGAAAGCGGCATGACGATGATTTGTGTAACCCATGAAATGGGTTTTGCACGCCGCGTGGCAGACACCATGGTTTTTATGGATCACGGAAAAATTGTTGAGCTGTCTGAAACGAAAAAATTCTTTGAAGCACCTGACAGCGAACGTTGTCAGGAATTTCTGCAACAAATACTACCCCACTAATTCCATGACAAGAATTCTCCTTATAAGTAGCGCAGCACTACTACTGACAGCCTGCTCTGGTGACTGGGGCTGGTATGTTGTAGACCCGACAAACCCGAAAGGCCTGATCAACTTAAAGTTCATGATCAGCGGACTAAAATACACCGTGCTGCTGTCAGTGACCGCCATTGTGATTTCTATCGTCATCGGCCTATTAGTCGCACTACCCGGCTTGTCTTCCAACAAATGGCTAAGAGGCTTTAACCGGGTATACGTGGAACTGGTAAGAGCGGTTCCCATTCTGGTGATGATACTCTGGGTGTACTACGGATTACCGCAACTACTGGGCATAACGATCACTGTATTCTGGGCAGGAGTCATCGCTCTCGCGTTATCAGACAGCGCATTTGAAGCAGAGATATTCAGAGCTGGCATTCAATCTATAGACAAAGGCCAGTACGAAGCCTCACACACGGTCGCGCTTGGCTACATTGATACCATGCGCTTTATCATTCTTCCTCAAGCGATAAAAAGAATTCTACCGGCACTTGGCAATCAACTGGTGTACATGCTGAAAATGTCGTCACTGGTATCGGTAATCGGCATGCAGGAACTGACTCGCAAAGCCAACGAACTGGTCGTCACTGAATATCGACCACTGGAAATCTACACCGTGTTACTACTTGAATATTTACTACTGATCTTAGTGGTATCTGCTGGTGTTCGCTGGCTGGAAAGGCGGTGGGAGACTGACTCACCCAACAAGTAAAGGGCTAGTCAAAAAAAAGGACTGGTAGCACCAGTCCTTTTCTTAACAATGAGCTCAAGGAATCATGATATGAGCTGCGTTCGCGTTTAGATCACGAGTGACATGGTGTCGTAAAGCTCCGAACCATACAACGAACTGCCGCCAGACCATTCAAGATCGTTGGATTCTTCAGCGGACACCTGCACGGTTGCAATGGACTCAGCTGAGAACAGTTCATCATTATCTACTACCAACGAATCAGCTGGCTCTGCTAAGGCTGGCTGCATTGGCGTTCCAGGTGCTACATCAATGGTGAGTGTGCCGGTATCAATATCACCAGACCCGTCAGCGATCGAGTATTCGAACATTTCGGTAAATGCTACCTCCGTGAAAGGTGCAAAGTATTCAAAACTACCATCCGCAAAATTAAACTCTAATCGCCCCCCGGAAGATACCGGAGTGTTGATATTATCAGATCGCAAGACTGTAGTAGCAGGGGCTGACCCACCACTCACTGCCACACTGGTTCCATCGTACACATACACCGTATCGCCTACGGCAAGTGATGAAACCGCTGAAGCGCTTATCGCTGGCCCGTCATCACCGGGAATATCATTCTCGGTTACATTGCCAGTAACACTTTCAGCAATGGTTCGATAAAGCTCAGCGGGTATCTGGTCCGCCATGCTGGCAAAGATCGTATTTTCTTCAGCTGTCTGTGCCCCCACTTCGTCAGCATCATCCGGATGTGAAACTAGATCGATCGATGCAAAGTCTGTCACTCCTGCTCCAAATCCGATGCCGTATGCTTCGTTGTAATTTGCGTCTACAAAACTTTCCCACGCCGTTTGCTCCGCACCATTTGGCAAAGGATTAGATCCATCGCCAGAAAGCGGGTTACCATCGGTTAAAAAGTAGTAATTTACCGGTGCTGTACTCGGAAGTGGATCGGGCGCATCATTCACATCGGCTTCAAAATAGTCTTGCGAAGCCTTAAGTGCATCCCCATAGTTTGTAAAGCCACTCGCAACGAATCCATCAACAAATGCTTGCACACCACTGGTGACTGGCTGCGAACCGGAAACATCGTACCAGGTCGAAACGTTACCTGCGCCCCCTGCGTTGCCATCAAAGCCAAGAATCTTTATTGCACCTACTTGCTCCTTACCAGCAAAATCAACTACTGCTTCACGAACAAGTTCAAGTCTTGAAGTCGGCAGACCGTCAAGACCAATAATATCAGCATCTCCACGCCCATCACCGTCCGTATCGAGTCCGGCATACGGAGAGCCACTCTGATCCGGCCCGTTAAGGCTCCCCATGCTACCCGAGTGATCAACCATAATCACCGCATTCAGCGCTTCAGGGTTAGATGTTATGGCGAATGTTTCGTTGACTGCAGTAGGTACTGGGTTTGGATCAACTGCGGTAAAAGTGACAGACTCCTGATCGTCCTCTGTCGCATCGTCATTGGCAGGCGTCGAGTCGACGTCGTCCTGATCAGCTGCAGATACCTGCGCTATGTTAACGATTGTACCCGGCGCTTCAACTGCAGCGTCGACCGTAAGTACAACAGTCTCCCCAGGACCGACATCACCGATAATCCAGCCGGACTCAGGAGCTGCAGCAAACCCGGCATCACTCGAATCAACTAAGGACAACACTCCAGCCTCAAAATGAGCTGGCAACTGAGTCGCCACGATGACACCAGTGGCTGGTATAGCGCTGGCGTTAGTCACAGTGATTGTATACGTGACAGTGTCACCAACGTCAGGTGTTTCACTACTTATTTCCTGCGTCAGCTCAAGATCAATAATTTCAGGGACAGTCAATGAAACCGATTGTTGGTCATCCTCCGCTTCCACATCGTTTGCAGGGATGGAATCAACATCGTCTTGATCAGCAGTAGCTACTTCCGCCACATTAATGATTTCGCCAGCGGTATTAGCCGTCGCCTCGACAGTCAGTGTTACTGTTTCACCTGGCGCGAGGTCTCCAACAAGCCAATCCGAGGTCGGGTCTGCAGCGACACCCGAATCACTTGATCCAGTAAAAATCAGATCGCCGCTGGTAAAGTAATCAGGTAGTTGACTAAGAACACTTACGCCTGTGGCAGGTACCGTGCTGGTGTTTGTCACAGTAATGGTAAAGGTAACATCTTCACCAATATCGGGGGTCGTATTACTAATTGTCTGCGTCAACTCAAGATCAATAATCTCTGGCACGGTAAGCAACGCATTGTCCTCATCATCCTCAGACTGATCACCATCATCATTGTCAACTGTTGAATCCGGATCAACCTGATCTGATGCTATTATTTCTGCCACATTCGTCAGAGCACCTGTATCAGTTACCAACGCTTGGATGACCAGTGACGCAGAGTCACCTGCAGCAAGGTCTCCCACATTCCATACTCCGGACGCCGCGTTAAAGTCACCGTCGGGAAAAACATATCCATCACTCACTGCATCGAACACATCCGCAGCGGCATCTACACTAATGTGCAGAGAGTCATACCACAGTGCCGAACCAGACTCATATGGCGCGATAGAATCTCCAAGATTAATCACCTGCACACCCGCAGCTTCGGTGGCAACCAATGCTGCATCAACGTACTCACTCCACTGATAAGCGGGAAGATCCGGAGCAGTCTCCGCCGGTATTAGAAACACTATTTCAGAAGCAGGCGATACAGCAGCAATGGCGTCAAACAGATTCGCTAAACTGGCACCATAACTTTCTGGAGCAATACCTTCGTTAAACTCATTAACACCGAAATCCAGAAAAACAGTATCAGGATTGGTGACTGCGTACTCTTCCTGCCAGACGGTCTCTATAAGCATTTCTTCAGCGGTGTGCCCGCTAATAGATAAGTTAGTGTAAGTCACATCACCCTGGGCCACCCGAATCGATTCAAGAATGGGCTCAACGACTGCACCTGGCAGAAAATCAGCTGCCATCCAACTGTCGCCAAGAAATGACACGAGAGGCACACTCCCGCCGGCAGAATCACTCTCGTACTGAACGCCAACTGGCAGCACATCCTGCACTTGAATCCCGGTCGCCTCATCGGGCCCCTGGTTACTTACCGTGATAGTCCACTCAACTGAATCTCCCGGTGCCGCTGTCTCTGGTAGAACACCCTTGACCAACTCCAGGTCGGCGGCCACGGCGTCAACCACTGCGGTATCACTGTTGTTTGTTTGATCATCATCGTAGGTGGTACTGGTAACACTCGCTAAGTTAGTCCTAGGTCCATCAGCACTATCGACTGTTACCGTGACATCAAAACTGAACTCTTCGCCAGGTGCGAGCGTGCCAATTGCTATAGTGCCAGCAACATCATCAAACAGATCATCACTCACACGGACAAAAGTTGTGTCATCTGGCAAAACATCGTCAATGATAACGTTCTCTGCAGCATCAGGCCCATTGTTGATAACATCAATAGTCCACACCACCTCCGAGCCTAAGTCGGGCGCCTCATTATCAACCGTCTTTACGATAGACAGGTCCGCATTTACCGCGTCGATACTGGCATGCGCAACATCATTAGCGGGATTAGAGTCCTCGGTATCGCTGCTAACCATCGCGATATTTACCTGTGCTACAGCCGCGTCAGTAGCAATAGTTGTTATTTGTAAAAGTGCACTTGCGCCATTGGCCAAATCACCTATTTCCCATGCCCCGGCAGCTGGATCAAATTGCCCCATGCCGGTATCGGAAACATATTCAACTCCAGCTGGAAGGTTGTCGTTAACGACTACATTTACAGCGTCTTCCGGTCCGTTGTTGACTACCAACAACGACCAAACCACCTCTCCGTTAAGATTAGGTGTAGGGTTATCAACAAGCTTTACAATCTGTAAATCTGCACCAGTAACTTCCTGGTGATCGCAGGCACAACAACACGATACATAGCACTCATGCCCTTCATGGCCACCCTCTTCACCACCGGCGTTATCAGTTACAACAATAGTCGCTTCACCTGTATTGTTCGTCTCGTTGTTGTCATAGGTGAGACTTGTAGCAACCGCAGTGTTTACGTATTCGGCTGCCGCTCCGGTATCTATGCTGGTGCTAATTACGATCTCAGCACTGGCTCCATTGGCCAGATCTCCGACATCCCACTCACCGGTGGCAAAATCATAGCTACCGCTCGTGGCCCTGGCACCCACAAAAGTAACGCCTTCAGGCAGCGTGTCCTTTACTACTGTGTCCCATGCCGTATCAGGTCCTGAATTGGATACTATGACTTTCCATTCGACAGTCGAGCCGACTTCAGGCTCCGGATCACTCACTGTCTTCACAAGCGACAGATCAGCACGTGTAGGTATCCATGGCACTACCGTGACAGAATTGGTGTCGTTTGAAGGATTGCAGTCGTGCGTGTCAGAGCTCACCGTCGCGTTGTTGGTGATGTGATAGTTCCCATCTGTCACCACCATAGTGATTGTTGCAGTCGCATCTGAGCCGGCACCTACCCCGCCTAATGACCAGACACCATTCGCCACGTCGATTGAACCGGTCGAAACCTGACTCGAAACATAGCTCATTCCTTCTGGTAGCAGGTCTGACACGACTACATTCTCAGCATTGCCACTACTGTCATTCGCAACTTGGATTGTCCACGTCACTTCTTCGCCAAGCTTCGGTGTATCGTCGTCAATCGATTTGTTTATTCGCAGATCTGTAATCACATTACTGGTCATTTTTATTCCCTCGTCCACTGATATTCACTATCAGAATTCTGGATAACTAACGTGCTAGCAATTGTTGGTGCGTAGCTTCTAAGATCGGTATTACGTCGATGGAAACGCATATAGCGTTCCAGACGCTGCATAGCAGCCATACCAGTCACCGCAAGCGAACTTTTTACTTCAACCAATACAACAAGTTACGTGAAAACACCTTTCCTATTTCGTTGACCATCTACGGATTGATCTGTTTTCCAGCTCACTGAACCGGTCAAACCGAACTAATACCTTTGAACAAGTTACCCCCCGACAGGTCTAATTATCCAACTTGTACTCGGCACATAATTGACTCGACTGCCAAACTTCTGGTTCCGTGTTCAAGCTTTGGTAATCAACTAATGCAGTACCACGGCATCGAAAACGCCGGGAAGGTTTTGCGGGCTGATTAAATAAGCTCCAAACTTCTGTTATGCTGCAATAATTCTCAGACCAAGCGTGGTCCGATACGCAGAAGTTACGCACACAAATTTATTTCCCATTGACCAGAACGAGTCTCCGGGTGACGCTGGTAACATTACTTAGTCAATTAATTAACAGAAAGACGCAGAAGTGATTTCAGAAGAATCAGTAAGAGTTTTTTTAGACCAAGAGTTGGATGTAGACGTTGCTACGCTGACACGTGACACGACGCTCTTTAGCTCCGGGATTGTAGACAGTTTTTCGCTAGTCGCCCTAATGAGCTTCATCGAAGATAACGGCGGAATCCGTGTCAGCCCATCGGAAGTAAATCTGGAAAATTTCGACACTATCGAAAGAATAATGGCTTATCTCCAGAGCAAGCTATGATCCAAAGCAGTTTCCCATGGGCACAACTTGCCAGATTTGAGGAGACAATAAAAAGCAATTTTGACACTCCGTGTTATGTCTACAGCGATACCATGCTGCGAGACAGAACAAACTTCCTAACTTCGGTTTTTGGAGATCACTTTGACCTTAGCTTCGCGATAAAGTCCAATCCAAATAAGCACATTCTGAAAACATTTCAAGAGATCATCGAGAATTTCGATGCGTCATCCATAGGAGAAGTAGAACGAGCAGTTTACTCAGGAATATCTGCACAATCCATTTCATTTTCCGGGCCTGCCAAAAAACCCAGAGATCTGGAAAAAGCGGTTGCGCTCGGCGTTGGTGAACTTATCATTGAATCAGCCCACGAGGCCGAAACGGTGAGTAGCATTTGCGTACAAAGACACCAGACTCAGCCTATTCTTCTGCGTATTAATCCCTCCAAAACGCCGAAGCAATTCGGTGCAAGTATGACTGGAAAATCAAGTCAATTTGGCATCGACGAGGGTACCCTTGCCGAAAAACTTCAACATATAATCTCGCTTCCAGGCCTGTCGCTTGAAGGTTTTCACATCTATTCTGGAAGCAACTGCCTTTCAGCTGATGCAATTATCGAAAACTTTCATATCATGGCAGATTCATTCACTGGCGCAGCGGCGATTGCAGATATACATCCCAGGAAACTCATTTTCGGTAGCGGCTTTGGCGTCCCCTATTTTCATGGCGACGAAGAACTAGATATTATAGGCGCTGCAGAAGGCATAAAAAATGTCATTCAGCAGCTAAAAACCAATGATTGCTTTGCGTCTACACAATGCACCCTGGAACTTGGTCGGTGGCTTATCGCTCCATGCGGTGTCCTCCTAACCAGTGTCGTAAGTGCAAAGAGTACCCAGGATCGTGAAATACGCCTATGTGATGCGGGCTTCAATAATCATCTTGCAGCGTGTGGGCTAATGGGTACGGTTATACGAAGAAACTGGAAAATTAAAAACATAAGTAAGACTAAGCAACAGCAACAGGAACAGGAACAGGAACACAAATACACATTGGTTGGCCCCCTGTGTACCTCAATCGATGTTTTGGCACAACACATTGTGCTGCCAGAAACCCACATTGGAGATATACTTGCGATACCAATGTCAGGTGCCTACGGCCTTACCGCTAGTCCAATACACTTCATAAGTCATCCAATACCAAGCGAGGTCATGATCGTTCAGAATAATCTTGCAGACATATCACAATTCTCCTAAGCGCTTATTTTGAATATTCAAAGCTTTCAAGCTACACGCCTAAACACAGGAGAAACAATAAGTGAGGGTGTTTGATACATTCGAACAGATAGTTCACCGTTATCCCGACAAAACTGCTTTGATTTACCTTGATCAGCAGATCAATTATCTACAACTTCGAAATCTCTCGCTCAACGCTGCACGACTACTGTCGCAGTACGGAATACAACAAGGCGACACATGCTTAATTTGTCTTCCCAATTCAATTGATACAGCATCAATACTGCTTGGTCTATTTTACCTGGGCGTTATACCAGTTATTATCAATGAACAATTAGCGCCAACGCACGTCAGGATCGCTGCAGAAAGAACCGACTGTACCTTGGCAATATTCTCCTCCTCCAACAAACAGCACGCGTTAGCAAAAGAGACAATTCAAATTTCTCTGGAAGAACTCTACGCAACAAAAAATCAGCTACTACAACGATGTTGTGCAAATAGTAATGTATCTACGACCAGCTTTAAAAACACCGCCTCTATACTTTTCACGTCTGGTTCGACGGGCACCCCGAAAGGCGTGGCGCAGTCACACTCGACTCTCATCAACGCCTGCAAGTCGGTAGCACAGTCACTTAATATCAAACCCACCGACTCCATTCTCTGTGCGATCCCCTGGTCATTCGATTATGGATATGGTCAGCTTCTCAGCACCATTCTGCTGGGTATATGCCAGATATTGCCATCGACAAATGATCCATTTGGAATTTGTAAATCAATTGAGGTAAATCAACCAACTATTTTTGCTGGCGTCCCCTCTTTGTTCGCATCACTGTTTCGCGGTGTGTCACCAATACAGGATACTGAATGCTCATCCATTAGACTGGTAACTAACACGGGATCCACCCTACCCATTGGAATCAGGGAAGAACTTTTCCGTTTTTTCAGCACCAGTGAATTCTCCTTCAACTATGGATTAACGGAAACATATAGAACATCTACCCTTCCCACATCAATGGCGAAGCAAAACCCGGACTCTGTAGGCTACGCAATACCTGGCGTGACACTCAGCGTGATCACCGAACACGGTAGCAGAGCAAAAGCCGGGGAGATCGGGGAAATCGTTCATTATGGCACCGGTGTATTCCAGGGCTACTGGGGAGACATACAGGCAACCGAAAAAGTGTTAAAACCAACTCCTGTATGGAACAATGAGAAATCGAATGCGGCTCTGGCGGTCTACACCGGTGACTTTGGCTATCTGAATGACCAGGGAATGCTATACCTTTCCGGAAGACGCGACAGGCAACTCAAATCCATGGGGGTTAAAGTGAACCCGGAAGAGATCGAACGGATAATGCTTAATATTCCTACCATCGAAGATATTGGAATTATATCAACTCCGCATGAAATCATAGGCGATATGATTGTTGCTGTGGTTGTCCCAAAACCCGGTGTGCCAGAAATTATTAAGGAACTTCAACGAATTGTTCCTACTTTACTAGGACCCTACATGCAGCCACGAAAATTCTTTCTGCTCGATAAACTACCCCGCACCCCCAACGGAAAAATAGACTATCAAGCATTGTCCAAGCAAGTATTTCAAAGCCATAACAGGTAACCTGTTCGAGTAAATAGTTCTAACCAGTGAAAATGCGATCAAAGTCAAAAGCTTTTATTGATGGGTTAGTAAAACCCTCTGAGCTATCTCTTGTAGTAGCCGTATTAACAAGCATAGTCTTGTGTTGCTTCTATTTTAGCTTTTCCGATCCAACCAACATCATTGAGAATGCCTCACTTCTCGCCACAGATGAAAGAGACGATGATATATTTATTACTTCAACCGTCCTCCAACTAAAAGCCGAAACAGCACCACTGGAATCGATCTATCTGATTGGTGATAGCGCACTTCGCGAGATAGTCAGAGTAAATCTGCTTACAGATGAATTAAAACGAAACAATTTTGATGCTCGCATTGTCGATCTTCGCGGTGGAGGTCAATCTCTATTGGAGTCATTGGCTATCATAGACAATCTTCCCGATAATTCGACCGGGCTCGTCGTGCTAGGCATATCCGCCAAAAGCTTTATCATAAATTCAAAAATGCTTGACAGTGCTTCATATGGAAACCGACGAGGCTACACGTCTGAAGCCCTCATGAATTTTCTCGATAGTATCGGTCACCGGAGCAACCGCACAACCGGTGTCTACGGCATCGACAATTTCAGGTTTTTATTACCACGATTTATTAATTACTGGTTTTCCAACGACCAGAGAAGAACTGAAAGATCTGTACACCTTAAGATGTACGCAGCAAAAAAATCGACCGAAGAACTGAACGCACTAAAGAACACGTACTCGCTTGAACTTTCTCTACCCTATAAAAAATATCGCACTTTTATCGATACAGGACTAAAAGCCTTGAGCACTACAATTAATATTGTAGAAAGTAAGCCCGAATTAAAGATCACTTTCATTGAAAAACCACTAAGCCCCGATTTTTTAAGCTCACATGTCGGGAAGGAATTTATAACAGCATACGAAAATCTTATCATCGAGTTCACCGAAAAATACAATGTTACGTACCATAACCCTTCACACTATTTTCCATACAATTCCGCCGATTTTTACGATCTTGTTCACGTCAGAAAAAGTCCGACGTCGTCTTCCTACACCTCCCACCTCGCTAGATTGATTATGGACTCAAAAATTATCCAAGCTACGGATCATCAGTAAAATGCGTAATAAAATCACAAGACTCTCGCAGTGTATTAGAGGGATTATTCTAGGAATATTATTTACTTTTGCACTAGTCAGCCTCTTTCTTACATCAACCGGTACCGCAGTATTCCGCTATCAAGGCTTCTGAGCACGAACGAGAAACCTTCAACTCACAGACTGATAAACGCTTGATCACTGAAATCTATTACTGGCTCTACCTTGCTGCAGGCCTTACAGCATCATTTATCATAGCGGATAAGTACCGTTTTCCATTCTTCAGTTTATTGTCACTCTGCTTTCTTTTTTTACTCTTATATTGCGTAAATCCCGCAAACGGAGAATCACTACCAACTAAATATGGCGTTATCCTTTACCTAATCGCTATAACTGCTGCAGCCTACTATTTACCGCTTCGTCAGAAACGAAAAAACGCTTCGGGCAGGCACACAACAACAATTTTAATTCTTATAGTGATTGGCTATCTTGTCTATCACAAATATGTGCCCGAAATCATCCTGACCATCGCTGGAAAGCCACTCACTGGAGAAACATTAATTCCCCTTGGGGTCAGTTACTTTTCGTTTAAACTTATTCACTACCTTGTTGAGAACCATCGAGGACGATTAGCACCCCATACCTTCTTCCAGTTTTTTAATTACATCTTCTTATTTCCCATCTATACAGCGGGGCCAATTGAGCGGTTTGATCACTTTCAAAAACACTGGCAACCAGAAAACAGGAGACGCGATTTCGTTGAGGGGACCACCCGAATTATTTATGGCTTAATTAAAAAATTCCTTATTTCTGACATTGTGTTGACACACTTATTAAATTCTCATACTGGTGACACCATTCTCACCAACATAGAGCTAATTTCACACTATAAGGTAATAGCATTTCTTTTAATAAGCTACCTTATAATCTATTTGGATTTTAGTGCCTACAGCGATATTGCGATTGGTTCCTCAAGGCTCCTGGGGTTTAAAATTGCAGAGAATTTCAATTGGCCATTTCTAGCGACAAACATTTCAATGCTCTGGAAACGCTGGCATATATCCCTGGGCAGTTGGTGCCAGGCCTATGTTTACATGCCGACCATCGGGCTGACACGAAACCCGTATTTCGCAATTTTACTTACCTTTCTTGCTATTGGACTCTGGCACGGAGGAACACCCAGTTGGGTAGCCTGGGGCTTGTATCAGGGCATTGGAGTGATTGCATTCGTCACTTGGTCGCGTACAAAGCTTAGACGGCGTTTTTCAGCGAAACCTCATTTAGTTAAAAAATTGGTTGCAATAATATTTACCAATAGCTGGATGGCAGGGAGCTTCGCATTCACAGCAACCTACCGTGATGGTTCGATTACCGATGTAAAAAACGCTTTGATGATATTAGCAAAATGCTTGTTTCTCATTTGATCCAACACGATACCCCCTAACCCGCTACTCCTGATCAGAGTAATCCATGGCTCTCTTGTTCTGATTTAGTGACTTAATGACGGGAGGATTCCCTACAGCCAGACAATTCGGCGGAACATCAATATTCAAACAAGTAGCTGCTGAAACAATGGCGCCCTCCCCGACCTTTACTCCAGGCAACAAAGTAGCACCGATTCCAACACCCGCGCCTTCACCAATTGTCACGCTACTGGCTATCGATACACCGGGGCCAATAGAAGCATAATCACCGACAATGACATGATGGCCTACATTACATGCTCGATTAATAAACACATGCTCCCCGATCCGGGAACCAGAGGCAACAATCGACATTCCATTAATATAAGACCCAACGCCAATTGACGAAGAAGATGCGACGACAGACGTCGGGTCAATCAACGCATCATCAATAGAGAAACCGTTCTCTATTGCGGAGGTTACAATCTCTTGCCTTCGCTTTGACGAAAAGGCTGCTGCAATAAAACGTGATTTTCGATGTTCATCCGTTACATCCTCAAGCCTTACCAGATATTCCCTATCCGTTAAACGATCTCTCTGACTGTCCAGTTTAACCGCAGCAACAACAACCCGATTCAATCGGTTGCAGGTTTCAATATAGTCGCCAATTAGGGGGGTACGCACACCAAATAATACGATCGAATTTACCACTTGCATGTTCATTTAATTTTCACACCGGAGCCAGTCTGGGTATCATTTTATAGGGCCTGTTTCCTCATAAGTGCATCAACGATGAGTTTCGCACCTTTGTGACTTACTCAGCCAAATTAGATTATCTTTTTAAAACGATCATTCCTGGAAGCAAACCTATTAGTGGAATAAGAATACGATGATTCGTTCATGGAATCCGGAATCCAGATTATGCCCTATTGGAAATGGTTAGGCTGGAATCCGAACCAGAACCAGACTCACTGCTTGTGGCGCTTTCGACTACCTGAGTTTAGAATTGATCGCTGCTCTAAGCCATCATTGTTCGGTTAACGCTCTTTCTCGTGCACGGTTAAGTGGCGTAAGTAAGTACTGTAACACTGATTTCTGCCCTGCCAGTATATCAACTTCAGCCACCATACCAGGTATGATCGTTAGCTCACGACCATCCTTAGAGCCCATCGAGGTTGATTCAGTTCTTATTCTAATCGGGTAGTAAATTTCACCCTGTTCATTAGCAATGGTATCGACCCCAATATACTCTACGACCCCTTCTATACCACCATAGATAGTGTAATCGTAAGCCGTAAACTTTACTGTAGCCGCTTGATTAGAGTGAATGAACCCGACATCTTCAGGCCTGATGTTAGCCTCAACCAAAAGAGAATCATTGATCGGCACAATTTCCATCACATCTTCACCGCCACGTATCACACGACCCTCACCAGCAATATGAATCTTGTTTACTGTGCCGTGTGTCGGCGATCGCAACACCTTTCGTTTCAATGCATCTTCATGCCGTGCAATGGAACTATTGAGGCTGGCCAACTCAGCACGATGTACATCATGCGCATCCAGCGCATTCCTGCTGGTTTCACTCACCAATGTATTTAAGTTACCTTCAAGTAGCGAGACATCTCTTTGGGCTTGTATTAAATCGAGTTTTGTCATCGATTTTTGACCGCGACGAAATATCTCCAATTCGTTATTGGCATGTGTAAGCATCTGCTCCGCACTGCGCTTCCTGGCTTGATAGTCAGCGCGACGAGCTTTGAACAATTCATTTTCAACGCTGATTATTTCCGGTTTGATATTGTCTGGATAAACAGGGTCAATAAACCCATTTGCCTCCGCCTGTAGCCGGCTCATTCTTGCGAGCACCAGATCACGGCGCGAAATTGCTTCTGAATAGTTTGCTCGTGCAACGGTTTCATCCAGAAGAAGAACAGCTTGACCCTTCTCTACAATATCACCCTCACCGACTGGCAAACCGATAACAATCCCATCTTCAAGACTTTGAATGGTCTGCACCTTACTGCTCGGAATAACCTTGCCATGTCCACGCGTTACCTGATCTATCTTTGCAAGCCACGCCCAAAACAACAAACTACCTACACATAGCAGACAGATCAGCGGCACCCATCGCGACTTCATATGAACCGCTTTCTTTTGCAATGTCTCGCCCTGCTGCTGTAAATCAAACGCAGAAACGGCAATGGCGGTAGTCAATTCACTCTTTTGTGCAGCAATATTTTCCAGTTCACTCAGATCCCAACCCGGTTTTTTCACGTCTGGTACTGAGCGAGTAGTAGCAGGCTTCTTCTCAGGGGACTTCTGGCCAGTGTTATTTTGATCAGCGTTCGTTTTAGCGGCTAGTTTCTTATCAATGGCGTTCATGCGCTTGCCGCACTCCTGCTGTTACTGACCTTTATCTCATTTTTCCTTACAGCTGCTGGTCGACCAAGTACGTTTGCTGGTGGCCCATCTGCCACAACATGGCCATTCTCCAACACCACTGCTCGATCAACCAAATCGAGCACACCTGCCTTATGAGTGGCAATAATCAGCTGCACGTTATTATTCTGTTTTAGATCACGAAGTGTTTTGATGATCGTCTGTTCGGTCTGCGGATCGAGATTAGCAGTAGGCTCGTCAAGTAATAGCACTGAATATTCTCGAACCAGGCAACGTGCAAGCACTACTGCACGCCGCTGACCACCGGAAAGCAAGCTACCGCGTTCACCCACCTCTGCATTCAGTCCATGCGGGTGTCGATTAACATATTCCGCAAGTCCAACCTCGACTATAGCTTGCATGATCTTATCGTCGGTCACATCAGCAAAGCCGAGTTTTACATTGTCACGTAGCGTGCCGTGAAACAAGGCTGCATCTTGCGGCACATAACCAAGCTTCCCCCTTAGAACCGCTGGATGGTATTGAGTGGCATCAATGCCGTCTATTAAGAATGTCCCACTGGTGGGCTGAAGTAAGCCTGCCATCACTTTTATAAGTGTACTCTTGCCACAGCCGATTTTTCCAAGTAAGGCAACACTTTCCGTAGCACCAATATGCAAATTCTTAATTGCAAGCGCAGGTGCTGTGTGTTCAGGGTAGGAAAGCACAGCTTGGTTAAAGTGGAAATCTGGACTAAATGACTCATTGTTCAAATATTCGCGCCTATGGTCTACTTCTCTCTCCATCTTCATTACGTCAGTGAGTGAATCTAACGATTGCAAGGTTTGCTGCAGTCGGGTCATCAATCCGGACACCATAGCCAACGGCGCCATGCAACGGCTCGTTAACATCACAGTAGCTATCAACCCTCCCATAGACAGAAGCCCGGCGTTCACACGATAAACCCCCGCGACAATGACTGCCACTGAGGTCAAATTAACTAGTGAGGTGGTCGCTGAATTTCCGACCAGCGCATACCAGTGCGATTTAACCCCACTGACCGCCGAAGTGCTTAACAGCGTATTCATTCGTCTAAGCAAGTAGCCTTCAGCGTTACTCGCCTTAATGGATTCAAGACTAGCAATACTCTCACCCACCAAAGACTGACGCTCAATGCCAGACGCAGTAGCATTTTTAACCGATTTGTAGAGCGGTATTTGCAAAGCGACATTTATCGAAAAACCAACCAACACCGCAAGTAGCAACAACCAGCCGATCGGGCCTGCTACAAAAAAGATCACACCAATCATCAATATAGAAAATGGCAGATCAGCCAGCGCTAACATCGCCGCAGAGACAAAAAATTCACGCAGTGTTTCGTATGCTTTTACACGATTGGCAAGAAATCCCGTGGAGGTAGGCATTGATCGCATCGACAACGACAGCACTTGCTCAAACAATACACCTGCGAGTTCAAAGTCCATTTCCCGGCCTGCTCTTTCAAGTAAAGCCCCTCGTACTAAGCGGATTATCAGATCAAAGACAAAAACCAGAGAAACGCCGATTGCCAACACCCACAAAGTTTCTACAGCATGATTTGGTACCACTTTGTCATACACAATCATGACAAAAAACGGCATCGCCACACCAAACAGATTAATCAGCAACGAAGCAGGAAGTATTTGTAGGTAATAGGCGCGATATCTCCAGAGCGTAAGCCAAAACCACTTCTGCCGCTTAGCAGCGATATCCATATCTGCCGGGGTATTCAGTTCCAGATCTGATTGGATACGAGTCAATGAAAATGCATAACCGACGTATTGCCTTCGCAATAATGCCTTATCGGTTGATCTAAGCTTCGAATCAGCATCAAGTAAAAAGTATTCTGCCTCAGCCTCATTTGGGTATTTGAAAATGACACCCACCTGATTGCCCTGCAATAGCACAATTGACGGACCAACATGGGATTCAAGCAGCTCGAATGAAGTATCTGCAAACTCGGTTTTAAATCCTGCCCGAGCGGCAACCCGTGGAAACAAAGCAGGCGTAATGCCCATCTCAGGCTCAACAGGCAGTGAGGACAATATGGATTCACTTTCGATCTTACAATCATATCGCAGGGCAATATGACGTAGGCATTCAAGCAATAAATCTACTGGTTTCGCTTTCATAAGTCTGCATGCGCCAACGACAATGAGACCTAACTTCAATCGATCTAAAGAATTTGACGCACACAAAAATGACGCACCAGCAATATTCAGACCACTTTTAAGCTAGGAGAATAACGTTAATAACGCTTATTTATAGCAGCTCGTGGGCGAATTGACGGGGCTTTGAAGGCCTATCAATATAATGGCTTGCGACCGTTGCCTCTTCTACCCGCCACAGAAGCCTCGGACAGACATCAGAAATCAATCACAACTTGTACCGCCCACCTGCATACCTACACAAAATGCTGCGAGACCTTCTCTATAGCCACAGCAATGACTTCGTCTGCCGTCGGGGTGATATCAATCAGGATGCCGCTTTCACTCTGTTCGAGCATCTCAAGTGTTGCGTACTGACTATCTAGTAAACTGGTGGGCATGAAATGCCCTACCCGTGCTGCCATACGCCCGGCAATCACAGCTTGATCTGCGTGCAAGTGCACAAACAACACCGCACCGTTTGAATGTGTACCTATGTGATCACGGTAGGCCCGACGTAACGCAGAGCAACTCACGACTGTCGTCAAACCGTCTGAGTCAATGCCGCCCATGCTCTCACCGACGCGCTGCAACCAGGGCCATCGATCACTATCGGTGAGTGCTTCACCACGAGACATTTTTTCAACGCTGGCGGGATCGTGCAGCGCATCACCTTCGATAAACCGACAACTAAAATGATCAGCTAACGCTTTGCCTACTGTGCTCTTTCCACAACCGGCAACCCCCATCACTACAATGTGATCCATCGCTACAATGAAGCAGTAATGCCACCATCTACATAAAGCGTGTGACCATTGACAAAACTTGATGCCGCTGACGATAGAAAAATTGCCGCACCCACTAATTCCTGCACATCGCCCCAACGCCCTGCGGGAGTGCGCTTCTCAAGCCATGCTGAAAATTCCGGATCTGCTACCAGCGCTGCATTAAGCGGGGTATCAAAATAACCCGGCGCAATAGCATTGCATTGCATTCCATATTGAGCCCAGTCTGTAGCCATACCTTTGGTTAAGTTACCTACGGCCCCTTTAGTGGCGGTGTAAGGAGCAATACCAGGTCTCGCCAGCTTGGTTTGAACACTCGCAATATTGATTATTTTACCAGCCTTGCGTTTTATCATGTGCTGCGCCACCGCCTGCGATACATGAAAGACACTCGCAATATTCGTCTGCAATAACTTCTCAAACGCTGCCGGGTCAAAGTCCTCCAACGGTGATCGATGCTGCATGCCTGCGTTGTTTATAAGGATATCGATAGCGTCTCCTTTAGCTTCTAACGCATCAACTGCTTTGCGAACGGCTTGGTGGTCGGTAACATCAAACGATGCACTTGACACTCCTTCTTGACCGAATTGATCTACTGCCAACTGAAGCTTCTGCGTATCACGGCCATTAAGAATCACTTTTGCACCCGCCGCGGCCAGACCACGAGCCAATGCATAACCAATACCCTGTGAAGAACCTGTCACAAGTGCCGTTTTACCTTCGAGATTAAATAGATCCATGAAATTCCGCCGTTAGATACCAGGAACAAAAACAAACGAGTTATCGCTGTTGCATCTGTTGTTTTTTATACCGAAATAGTACCTGAAAAGCCCCTCGACTTTAGGAAAATAAACACAACAAAGACCTAAGACGAATGCAACAACCGCCTGCATCTGTTAACTTCCACAGGCAACCTCAACTGACACTCAGCCCTCCACAAAGGCCATCCAATGCGCGCGATAGTTGCCCATGCAGCACAAGATCTCAGAATAGAAGAGCGAGAGCCCCGCGCTCCCGCATCCGATGAGGTGTTAGTCCGCATCGAACGCGGTGGTATCTGCGGATCTGACCTGCACTACTTCAACCATGGGGGTTTTGGCACGGTCACACTACGCGAGCCAATGATACTCGGGCATGAAGTCGCGGGTTTTGTTACTGAAACAGGATCCGCCGTAGATCAGCTCAGTGTCGGGCAAAAAGTGGCGGTATCGCCCTCACGACCCTGCGGATCCTGCCAATACTGCCTCAACGCTCAGCCCAATCATTGTGTAGACATGCGTTTCTATGGCTCAGCAATGCCCTTCCCGCATATTCAAGGTGCGTTTCGCGAGCAGCTTACCGTAAGCGCCTCGCAGTGCGCTGTAGCAGACGACTTATCTATTGGTGAGGCGGCGATGGCAGAGCCACTGGCGGTTGCCATACATGCCTGTAAACAGGCTGGCAGCCTGGTGGGTAAGCGTGTGCTGATCACAGGCTGTGGGCCGATAGGATTACTTTGCATTGTGGTTGCACGCAACGCTGGTGCTGTTGAGATTGTCGCGACCGATATAGCAGACTATCCGTTAGCCACTGCATCCGCTCTGGGCGCAGACACCACAGTCAACGCAGCAAGCACTGATGCGCTGAAAAAGTGGGAACAAAACAAAGGTCACTTTGATGTTCTGTTTGAGTGCACCGGTGTTGAAGCCGCGCTGTCGGGTGCAATCTCCGTACTGCGTCCGGGTGGCATTATTGTGCAGCTCGGTCTGGGTGGAGACATGAAACTACCGGTACAGCAACTCACTGCAAAAGAACTACAACTCAGGGGCTCTTTTCGTTTTCACGAAGAGTTTTTTACCGGAGTTGAATGGATGCGTACGGGTCGAGTCGATATAAAGAAACTCATCACACACACCCTGCCCTTAAACGATGCGGTAGAGGCGTTTCAACTCGCCAGCGATCGATCGCAAGCACTCAAGGTACAGCTTGAATTTTAGTCAACAAGCCCACCGTGCAAAGCTACCGAAGACTTAAATCCCGGTCGTGAATTTGATTTCCATTCATATCCGGCTGAATAGTCATCAGCCAGTTTATTGGATACCCACGATAGAGCATTCTATCGTGGGTTATGACTGCTAACTTCCGGTTGCCACTGAAGGCAACCCGGCCAATGCCATGGCCAGCTCAGACTCATCATACGTTTGATTAGTTAACTTACCAGCAAAGTAATCGGTGTAGGCCTGCATATCAAAATGACCGTGACCACAAAGATTAAACAGGATAGTTTCACTCTTACCCTCTTCCTTGCACCGCAGTGCTTCCACAATCGCACCTCGCACCGCATGGGTGGCCTCAGGCGCTGGAATAATACTCTCGGTTCTGCCAAACAATACACCAGCCTCAAAGCATTCAAGCTGTTGCAGCGCGTGTGCTTCAATTAGTCCTAACTCATGAATATGGCTAACAATGGGCGCCATGCCATGATAGCGCAAGCCACCGGCATGAAACCCGGAAGGGACAAAGCTGGCACCCAGGGTATGCATTTTAACCAACGGTGTCATTTGGCCGGTATCACCAAAATCATAAGCGTACTGACCGCGGGTTAGTGACGGACAAGCGGCAGGTTCGACAGCTACCAGTCGAACATCGTGACCACCACGAAGTTTCTCACCCAGAAACGGCAATGCGATACCGGCAAAGTTACTGCCTCCACCGGAACAACCCACCACGACATCCGGGTAATCACCCGCCATATCCATTTGCCGCATCGCCTCTTGACCGATGATAGTCTGATGCATCAACACATGGTTTAAAACACTGCCAAGTGCGTACTTGGTATCGTCATTGGTAGCAGCAACTTCTACCGCTTCGCTAATGGCGATGCCCAAACTGCCGGTACTGTCAGGTGTTTCAGCCAGAATCGCCCGGCCCGCATTGGTTTCATTACTCGGGCTACCTACGCAAGTTGCACCATACGTCTCCATCATCGCTTTGCGATAAGGCTTCTGATCAAAACTCACCTTGACCATAAAGACTTTTACATCAATACCAAAAAGCCCTGCTGCATAGGCCAATGAAGAACCCCACTGACCGGCACCGGTTTCAGTGGCGATCTTTTTAATGCCTTCATTCATGTTATAAAAAGCCTGCGGCACCGCAGTGTTCGGCTTATGGCTTCCCGAAGGACTCACACCTTCATATTTGTAATAAATTTTTGCCGGTGTATCGAGCACTTTTTCCAGTCGATGTGCACGGTAGAGTGGTGTTGGACGCCATTGGGTGTAGACGCTTCGAACCGGCTCTGGAATATCAATCTCACGTTCCTGACTGACCTCCTGCATGATCAGCTCCATAGGGAACAACGGTGCTAAATCATCAGGGCCAATCGGCTGACCTGTACCCGGATGCAATACGGCGGGAAGCGGCTCTGGTAAATCAGCTTGTATGTTGTACCAGGACTTCGGGATGTCTTTTTCAGTAAGCAAAAATTTAGTTTGGTCAGTCACGTTGTTCCTCCAGGTAATGATTGCCTTTAATGGTATCCCGATTGGCTGTGACTTTCCATTCCGGA
>CALGJU010000176.1 GCA_937928685.1 uncultured Granulosicoccaceae bacterium | reverse complement strand
TACCCCCACCAGCGCAAGAATCGCAGCCGCCCTAGCCGCACTGGATTTATTTTCAATCGATGAACGCAGCGCCATATAGCCGATATAGATAAAGAGCAGTATCAGCTCAGAGGTTAAACGTGCGTCCCATTCCCACCAGGTGCCCCACATGGGTTTACCCCACAGAGAACCGGTAACCAGGGCCAGAAAAGTGAACGACGCGCCCAGCGGTGCTGATACTTCCGCCACAATATCTGCCAGCTTCATTTTCCACACCAGAAACAGCAAGCTACAAAAAGCCATCACCATATAGATAAACATACTCATCCATGCGGACGGCACATGGACATAAATGATGCGATAGCTTTCGCCCTGCTCGTAGTCAGCCGGGGCAACGAATAGTCCCTGATACAAACCAATGCCAATCAGCAAGGCACAGGCGACAGCCAGCACCGGCGTCATAATTTCTGCCAGTCGGTAGAAATTTTTAGTTGATGCAAGCTTGTGAAACCAACGAAACATACAGGTCCTGATGAATGCGAATAAAGTGGCAAGCGCAATGTTACCTCAAGGCCCGCGCGCTATGGCCATTTCCTGAGCACAACCCGAGGTGAGACAACACCCAAACCGATTAGTTTTGCTCAGCAGGGACTAATTGACTGGATCTGGCATTGAGAACAACAAGTTCAATACCTAAAGTATAGACAATTGCTTTGAACTAGCTCTCTGCACTGATCCTGAGCGCTGCCGCGGCCGCCCAGGGCGCCAGCGCCAGCGCCAGAAAGAACAATCCGCCAAGCAATGACATCTGGGCACTTGTCTCAAAGCCAGCCGCGGCCGCCGCCACACTACTGCTTCCAAATATAAGCACCGGTATAAAAAGCGGCAACACCAGTAGCGGCAGCAACACTCCGCCACGCCTCAGACCGACAGTCAGTGCCGCACCAATAGCACCGATCAGGCTGAGCGAAAGTGTACCCAGCACCAGCGACCCCAGCAACGCCGGCAAAGCCTGGAGTTTAAGCTGTAAAAGCAACGCCAGGAGCGGCGACAGGAGTACCAGCGGCAACCCTGAAACCAACCAGTGAGTGAGAATCTTGGCCAATACCAATACAGGCAATGGCTGCGGGCTGAGCAGCAACTGTTCGATAGAACCGTCGTCAAAATCATCACGAAACAGACCGTCGAGCGCAAGCAACGTGGCCAGCAGTGCCGCCACCCAGATCACCCCTGGCGCTATTTCACTGAGCAAACTGCCATCAGGCCCTATACCAAGTGGGAAAAGCGACACCACAATGACAAAAAACACCAGCGGGTTGAGCCAGTCACTTTGGCGCCGCATGGCAAGTGTCAGGTCTCTTTTCAGGAGCGTAAGAAAAGCGGCTCCCATCAGTCAGAGAGCGCCAGAGTCTGCACCGGATAGTCCGACACGTCCAACGGCTGATGGGTCGAATACACCACGCTGCCGCCGGCCCGCACCTGCCCTTCAATTAACTTCCCCACCAGCTCTCTGCCACTTGCATCGAGGGCCGTCAGCGGTTCATCCAGTACCCATAGTGCAGCCTTACTCAACAACACTCGCGCCAACACCACACGCCGACGCTGGCCAGCAGATAACACCCGACAGGGTAAATCAGCGCGACCGGTAAAGCCGGTTTTATCAAGTGCCTCAGTACACTCACTTGCAGTGGCAGTGTGCTCTGTCAAAGTGCTGGTCAGATTTTCAAGCGCTGTCAGATCTCCTTTCAAACCATCCGCATGCCCGGCAAAGCACATCTCTGAAAAATATCTATCGCGTGCGGCCGGAAGTGAATCACCACGCCACCACAACTCACCTTCATCCAGTGGAATTAACGTGCACATGGCACGCAATAAGGTGGTCTTGCCCGATCCGTTGTCACCTTGCAGTTGAAACAACATACCGGCATTGATGCTAAAACTTTTTCGCTCAAACAGCGTCAGCTCACCACGACTGACAGTCAGGTCTTTAGCCTGCAGAAGCACTTCGGTCATTGTGGCGCCTCAATAGGGTTGCATATCAGCTTCAGGTGATTACAACTGTGGCAGGGCATGAGCAGGCACACTGGATTGACGTTGTTGTTCACTATTGAGTGCGCGTTCAAGCTGTGCCTGTATCTCGGTTAAAGACTCCTGGCCATCGTTCTGGTGACCTGAGTAACGCACCTGATCAAGCTGGCGCATACTGGCGGTTAGCTCACGGCTTTCCAATCTAATGCCCACGTCAGGAAGGTTGTGCACAGGCGTATCCGGCCAATGCGACCTCGCCCACTGTACCACAGCAGCATTATAAGCATTAGCGTCCCGCCCACGACTCAACGCTTTCACCTTTTTCCATTGCGCGCTTTCATTCTTTTCAGCGCTCTGCTTTTCAGGGCGGGCGGTAGTGTTTGATCGGCTTGACCACCACCAAAGCATCAATGTCGCAAGCCATGCCGCCATCGCCCCGATCGCTAACCACTGCCAAAACCGGTTCACCACATTCAAAGAGTTCGCAGTTTGATTTAACACCGTTGGCTCGCCACCCGCAGGAGACAGGGCCATCACTTCGTTATCAGCCACGCCCTCTACTGTTGAATTCACCGGGTTATCAACCGCAACGGAATCAGGCAGCGGAGCCTGCGGCGCTTTTATCTGATCAATCACTTGGCTTTCCGCTTGGCCTTCCGCCTGCTCACCCGCCGCGATATTGAGGGATTGAGCGGGCAACACCACTTGTTTTTCAATGTCCTCCTCGGTATCCCACCACTTGATAACGATTTCCGGCAACGTCAACAGACCGGCCTTGTTGGGAATTACCGACCACTTCTCGCGCCGTACGCTCACCACATTATTCTGCTCCGGACGAGAGGCCAATTGCGGCGTATCAGTATAGATTTTTAAGCCCGGCACATCAGGCACAGGAATTTCCGGCAACTGCGTTGAGGTCGCACCGGTACCACTTATTTCCAGGGTAAGCGTAAAAGGTTCACCCGCTTTCGCCGTATTGATGTCTTCCGACCATTGGTGTTTCAAGTCAAGCTTCTTCACCGGCAACCACCAGCTTGACGTATTGGCGGGCGCACGAGGCTTCACTTGCAACTGCAGCGGCTCGGTTCGCAATTCAATTCTTCTTGTTGGCGTGTTACGTAAAATTAAATTACCCCCATAAGTTTTATCTCTGACGCTGGCTGGTATGGATACAGATTCAATGCGGACCTCACCGCTTTTCTGGGGGAACAACGCATAGCGAAACGTATGCACGCGATAGCGCACGCCGTCTTTCTCTTCAATTTGTTCACCACTCAATGGCAACCGCTCTACTTGAATATCACTGTTGCCAACAATATTCGGGTCCGCGCTGGCAAGATTACCGTCATCAAATATTTTCAGCGACAGTATGACCTGCTCCTGCACATACGGGGACTCCTTATCCACCGACATTTCCACAAAAACCTTATCACGCGGCTCAACCCCGGGGGTGCCACGGGGCACTACATCAATCACGAGAGGGTCAGATGAAACTCCATCCACAGTAAACGCCGGTATTTGCACCGTACCGGTATTGATAGGCTGCAACTCCAAACGCACTTTATACCCGCGCGTCCGCTGGCCGTTAACAATAGACTCACTGCTACTCACCCCCGACTGAATAATTCTGAAGCTAGGCAACAACAATGAGGTATCGGGTATCCCGGACAAATCAGAACCAGTAATATAAAGCACTACTGACTCACCATCGACCACGGTTTCTCTATCGACCTCCGCAGTAAGAGACGCAGCGTTGGCATAGTTTGTAAACATGCCAAGTACCAACAACAGCAGCAGAGAAAAACGAACCCGATCACTCAAAACGTTAGTGGCACACATAATCACCATGGCTCCTGCATATGATTCACTTCCGGGTATTCGATCATATGATTCAATCTAATTTTATTGCGTAACAGCTGTGAGGCGTCATCCGGAATACGGCGCAACCACTGCTGGGTCGCCTGATCATCTTCACTCACAGAACTATCAACCGCCGCAGTAGCCTCAGATTCAGACTCCTCCGGCTCCCCCTCTGGCTGGCCGTTCTGCAGTTCGCTTTCAGGCGCTTTAAAGTCTTCAGGCTCAAGTGGTTTTTCTGAAGGTGATTCACCGGCATCCGCACTCAAGTCACCCTCATTCTGCTGTTCATCGCCACTCTTTTCTCCCTGACTTTGCTGATCATCAGACGCTTGCTCTGAATCAGCAGGCTGTTCTTGAGATTGCTCTGATTCATCGCCTTCAGACTGCTCCTCTGAATCAGACTTTTCCTGATCCTCCTGATCCTGATTTTCACCTTCGTCGTTTTGCTGCTGTTGCTGTTCACTCTGATTCTTTTCAGCAAGTTCTTTAAGCTTCTGAGCTATGTCAAGGTTGTGTGCAAACTCTTTGTTGTCAGGTTCAAGTCCGACGGCGGTTTCCAGTGATTTTACCGCTTGTGCATAATCTCCTGCACGCGCCGCCGCGGTGCCATGATTAAATAGCGAGCGAGCGTCTTCAGACGCTTCGAAGTCCTGCATCGCCTCGTCAAATTTACCTGCCCGATACTGGCTCACACCGCGCCATTGGCGATCCTCAAACAAAGCAGCCGCCTCATCGTGCTGGCCCTGCTCTAACAGCTCAACCGCACGCTGGTCGGAACGTTTAAAAAAATCTACCAGCTCCACCGCAAAAACCTGATTCGCCAATAACGGCAGCAGAATAACTACTCCCCCTAAACACCTGATGATCGATACACGGTTCATAACCACCCCCGCCGAAACGCAAAAGCCGCCACAGGCAACAAACCCAGAATAAGCCACGGCCCACGATCCAACCACTGATCAGTCAACTGTTGTGAGCTGTCTTTATCTGTAAACGCCTCTGCGCGCCGCAATCGATCCAGCAGATAGTCGATGTCAGACTCATCCGAACTGATCCGTCGATACTCACCGCCCCCTGCGCTGGCAAGGTCTCGCAAGGCATTTTCATCCACCTTTGCAACCACAATATTGCTGTCACGATCCTTAATAAAGCCTCCTTTGGGGTGCGGTATCGGTGCACCTTCCGGACTACCTGCACCAATGACAGAGAGCGACATTCCCTGTGCCGAAATTTCCCGCGCCATTGACATCGCCTCAGCATCCACTGCACTGTCCGTAAATAAAAGAATACTGCCGTGCTTACTTTTCACACTTTGCAAAAGCTCATAAGCTTCTTTTAATGCAAGCCCGGTGCGACTACCCTGTGCCGGCATAATGTCTATCTTCAGAGCAGGCAACATGGACAATATAGTTGCTGCATCATTGGTTAGCGGAGACACCACGAACGGGGTTGCTGCATAGACAACCACTGCGTTTTCAACATCGCCGCCTTTATTAACGATGTCTTCTATTTTCTGTCTTA
This sequence comes from uncultured Granulosicoccaceae bacterium, assembly GCA_937928685.1. Lineage (GTDB taxonomy): Bacteria > Pseudomonadota > Gammaproteobacteria > Granulosicoccales > Granulosicoccaceae. The sequence goes on along the minus strand of CALGJU010000176.1, from coordinate 4,180 downwards.
CACGGCCCAGACGATAAGGCTTAACATCTTGAACATTCATCGAACGTGAAAGATCAATCACTAACACCCTTTCGGTCACGTTTCGATAAGTCGGCACGTCACGACGCTCCCAGCTTGGCCCTGCCAGTGCTAACACAGCAACAAGCCAGGCCACTGCCAACACCAGGTACAAATACCGGCTATCACGCCCACCCTGCTCACCTTCCAGCAAATGATCCAGCAACTCAGGATCAACCGCATGCTGCCACTGGTTTGATTGAGCTGAGCTCATATACAAACGCCACCACAGCCAGGCCATCGGCAGCAATGCAAGTAACCACAATGGCCTGATGAAGTGAAACGCCTCAAGCAAGTCCACGAAACCTCCGCCACGCCAGGTATGCACTCAGCAAAAAAGCCGCTGTCAAAGGCCAGATATACAACTCCGCTAACGGCCGTTGTTGCAAGCTGTCTATCTCACTGGGTTCAAGCGTATTGATCTCATCATAGATGCCTACCATCTCACGGGTGTTGCGTGCTCTAAAATATTTTCCACCGGTGATATCAGCAATCTCACGCAGCGTTTTTTCGTCTAACGCTTTCGACGGGTTAACCACACGACTTCCAAATAGATCCCTGACCAGCACCTGCTCTGCACCCACACCAATAGTGTGAATTCGAATACCGTATTGCTTAGCTACCTGCGCAGCATCCAGTGGTGTCACAGCACCCGCCGTGTTAGCCCCGTCTGTTAACAAGATCAACACCCTTGATTGTGCAGGCCGTTCTTTTAGACGCTTAACCGCAAGCCCGATAGCGTCGCCGATGGCTGTAGATGATCCAATCAGCCCCACCATTGATTCAGATATAAAGTGCTGAACAGTTTTAAGGTCATAGGTTAAGGGCGTCTGTACTTGTGCGTTATCACCAAACAGAATTAAACCCACCCGGTCTCCTTCGCGCTGCGCGACAAACTCACTCGCCACCACCTTGGCAGCCTCCATTCTTTCCACACTGCGGCCACGCACTTCGAAATCCTGTTCCCGCATACTGCCCGAGATATCAAGACCCAACATGAGATCACGCCCGCTGATGGGAAGATCCACCGGCTCACCCAACCATTGCGGTCGCATACACGCCAACACCAAACAACACCACATCAGCATGGCAAAATAAAACCGTAAAGAGTCGGAATTCGACGCCCTACTGGACGACGATACCTGCTGTAGCTGCTCAAAAAACGGCACTCGCAACGCGGGCTGTTGCTGACGCCTGGCCACTGGTACAAGCCAACGCACCAACAAAGGCAGTGGCCACAGCGTAATAATCCACCACCACTCAAAGCGCAGCAACGGTACGCTCCTCTTGGTGTATTGGTTGGTAAGGTTGTGCTTGTTTAATCGTGGTTTCAGTCAACTCTAATAGATTATTAAGCTCACGCTCATCAAAGTACTGGCTACGTCGATACGGTCCACGACACAACCACTGCCCCACACCCTGGCTATACTCGCGGGTATTGCCAATGGCATCCAGCGTTGCAAGCCAATCATCATCGGTCATGGCCGCGACACGCTCGCGCGGCAGAAGCGCTAATGCCACACGTCTCATAAGCACCGATAACTCTGCCAGATCAGTCGATTGATTGACATCGATATCTGTGCGTGACGCCAGGTTTTTAAAAATACGCTGGTGATCGATCAACGCTTCTTTGCGCCAACGATTCTGCTGTTGCTTTCTTTTAAGGTTACGCAGCAAAAGATACAGATTAACTAACACCACCAATGCCAGCCCCAGTAACACCCACCAACCCACAGCCAAAGGCCACCAGCCAGGTGCTTGCGGGGCGATCACGTCACCCAACTGATCAATTAACGCTTGTTCCTCAGGATTCATAGTCGCTCAGGCAGTACTGTTCATACGGGTGTTTCGCTTTCAAACCACTCATTAAGCACTGCCCGGTAAGCTGTGCATCACAGCAGTCGCAATGTCTACCGGATCATCAACCACCGACGCACTGATAAAGCTATTACTGGCACCACTAAACACACGTTGCAACTGTGCAGTGCGAAACTCGAAATCATCAGCGTACTGCTGCCGCGATCTTGAAGATGCGCTGTTTAAATGGCTTTTATTGCGACCATCCGTAATGGCATACGTCGCAGGTGGCGGTAGCTCAGCTTCCAGCGGGTCGTAAACTCTTACCGCCGCCGTGTGATTATGTTGTAGAAGGTTGGCCGTGTGTGGCCCGGTAACAAAGTGGGTAAAGTCTGACACCAGGCAGATAGAACTTCCTGTGTGTGCACATCGATCGAGTCGCAACAGGGCATCACTCAATGGTTGCGACGAGTAAGGTTGGCGGGCAACCCGATTGTGTAACTTTACTATTTGATGCAACAAACGAGTGACGCCTTTGGTCCCCGCAAGTGGTTTAATTTCTATCATGGTGTCACCATCAAATACCAACCCGCCAACACGATCACGCTGCGCGGCGGCTCCCCAGGCCACCATGGCACATAATCGTGCCGCCACCACAGACTTAAAAGCCACTCGTGTGCCAAAGTACATTGACGGTCGCAGATCCAGTGCAATAAAAAACGGCCGCTCACGCTCTTCATTAAACAACTTGGTATGCGCCCGACCGGTTCGCGCGGTGACCTTCCAGTCAATCATTCTGACATCATCACCGCCGTGGTACTCACGTACTTCAGCAAAATCAAGCCCACGACCCAATGCAGCAGATGATGATCCACCCGCCGCTGGTGCCTTTACCCGTCGGCCAGCACGACGCGACAACTTGGCCACAGTTCTGCGCAAAGCAACAAGCTCTGCAATTGATACAGATGTGGGTTTGCCTGCAGTGGTGCTGGCAGTTGTTGTGGCAGCTGCGCTATGACCCACGCCACTCACCTTTTGACCTTGCAGTTTTTTGTCTCTGATCTCGTAACATGTTTGTCATCGCAGCTGTTTTTTAGCGCTTTATTACAAGCTATGGAACTGCCACCAGAGACAACAACTGATTAATAATTTTTGTCGTGGTTACCCCTTCAGCTTCCGCTTCATAGGTAAGCAATATGCGATGGCGTAAGACATCGTAGACGACAGCATGGATATCAGCCGGGGCAACATAGTCCTGCCCGTTTAACCATGCGTGTGCCCGCGCGCAGGCATCAAGCGCGATGGTGCCACGAGGTGATGCGCCAAAGGCAATCAACCCGGCCAACGGTCCGGATTTTTCTCTTGTCGCCGTCACCAGCCGGACAAGATATTCTTCTATTTGATCAGACAGGTAGACACGATCAATGGCCTGTCTTGCAGCACGAATATCATCAAGGTTTAAGGTGGCGTTGGTATTTTTTGCAAGACCAGCCCCGACAGTTGCCGCCTGGCTGTTTTCAGAACGCACCAGACGCAGGATTTCGATTTCATTGTGTGCCGGTGGATAATCGATCAACACATGCATTAAAAAGCGATCAAGCTGCGCTTCCGGCAAACTGTACGTGCCCTCTTGCTCTATCGGGTTCTGTGTTGCCATCACCATAAAGAGCTCAGACAGCGGGTAGGTCTGTTGACCAATTGAAATCTGCCTTTCCCCCATGGCCTCAAGCAAGGCACTTTGCACTTTGGCCGGTGCCCGGTTTATTTCATCCGCCAGTACAATTTGGTTAAAGAGTGGTCCTGGTTGAAATTTAAATTCACCTGTCGCCGGTAAATAGATTTCCGTGCCGGTGATGTCCGCCGGCAGTAAATCAGGGGTAAACTGAATTCTATGAAATGCAGCATCTACAAAGCCCGCCAATTCTTTAACCGCACGGGTCTTGGCCAGCCCGGGTGCCCCTTCTACTAATAAATGTCCATCTGCCAACAGTGCAATTAACAGCCGATCAACTAACGCGCCCTGGCCAATAATCGCAGATGATAAGTCTTGTCTAACTGTGTTGAATTTTTCGTGAATGCTCATTGCCATTCTTTGTTATTTATGGTTTTTGCTGAAGTTCAAATTACCCACGCAATTTGAACAAGTCCCGTAAACTGGGCTGGCTCGCCAACTAGGCCACCAAGTGCTTGTTGTTATCGCCAGAATCATATCAGATACTGCTCTGCACAAGCGCACTCCGAAGCCTGCAAACATCTCGCTTTTGCACTAATGCACAACTGGTAACCACGTGAACCCTGAATTTAAAAATCGCCCCGTTTTGATCAC
>CALGJU010000175.1 GCA_937928685.1 uncultured Granulosicoccaceae bacterium | reverse complement strand
ATCGACCTTGCATGATGAGAAGATCAAATTCTCCGCTGTCAATTAACCCCCGGGGTGTATCCGCGCCTGTGCCAAGCTCCCAATGCTGTTCGAGCGTGCCGCCTCCGATAGAGCGTAGCGTTGGTTTTACCTCAATTCCGGCCTGCTTCAGTAGACTGACTATTTGGTTGTATGATCCAAAGCGCGAGTCTTGATTATCAATAGTCGGGTTGTAAGCCATATACGAGTTGCCGACGAACAAAATAGTTAACGACGCTGGTGGCTGTTCGTACAATGCCTGGTATCCTGTTTCGTCAGTTCCTGGTATGGCAGTGGCAGGTATTTCTGCAGCGTTCTCCGTAGTCGCTGTGCTTGTTGTTGTGTCCATACTGTCTGAAGTGTTCGAAGTAGAAGTTGTGTTGGGCGCTTGCGTGGCAGGGGCGATGCTCCCGATGGCTTCGATGGAAGCTGAATCCATCGCGGCTGTTGTAGGTTGCTCTGAGCCGCCACCGCCACACCCCCCTATTATAAAGAGTATCGACAATGTCAGTTGTTGTAATATCATTTTGGTGTTCATTGGTTAACTCCGTTTAGGTTTCAGGTACACGCAACAGTGTAATAATATAGAGTAATCGAGTGTATGAAGTCAGTGCGTAACTGCTGTCTCAATTTTTAATGTAACATTGAGTGTAGTTGTTTCTTTCCTGTCCGCTCCATTACAACGCTAACGTAAAATTAAATAAGGGTCATGCAATTGTTTCGATTCGGCATTTTGTCTACCGCGAATATTGGAATAAATCATGTGATTCCAGCAATGCAGGCTTCGGGGAATTGTGTTGTCTCTGCTATTGCATCACGGGAGCCAAAGAAAGCTCGTGAAGTGGCTCGAACCTTAGGTATCCCTTTAAGCTTTGGTTCCTATGATGATCTGCTACGGTCTGATGATGTTGACGGAATATATATACCTTTGCCCACTTCGCAGCATGTTGAGTGGACACTGAAAGCCGCTGCTGCTGGTAAGCATGTGTTGTGTGAAAAACCGATATCTCTTAGTTCGCCCGATATAAAGTCGCTGATAAATGCGCGAAACGAGCAGCGGGTTCTCGTTTCCGAAGCGTTTATGGTGACTTACCACCCACAGTGGCTGAAGGTGCGGGAGTTATTGAAGAAAGAGGCGATTGGTAAGCTCAGGCAGGTGGAAGCCTCATTCTCTTACTACAATGTTGATCCCGACAACATGCGCAACAACGTAAAGCTCGGTGGTGGGGTAATCCCTGACATCGCAGTTTACCCGATCGTCGCGACGCGTTTTGCTACTTCAATGGAGCCGAAACGTCTGTGCTCAACAATTGAGTTTGATCCGGAATTTAAAACAGATCGATACGCGACTGCGCAAATTCAATTTGAATCTTTTGATCTGAGCTTCTATGTGTCCACGCAAATGGCGCTTCGGCAGAGCATCGTCTTTCACGGTGATAAAGGGTTTATTGAGTTGTCTGCGCCATTTAACTCCAACCTCTATGAGGGGGATGAAGTCCGTCTTCACAATGGTGATCATACGGAGACAAAGGTGTATCGCTACACCGGTATCAATCAATATCAATTACAGGTTGATGCTTTTGCGCGGGCCGCCGGAGGTCATACGCAGGAATATTTTTCATTGGAAGATTCTTACGCCAATCAACGTGTGATTGATGCGATGTATCTTTCCGCTAAACAGTCTGCATGGGTGGATGTCTAACTGACGACATCGCTCGCAGCTCTCCAGCAAGTATTGCTGGTGGCACGGTACAGGTAATTATTCGCGATATGAGCTGTCGCTGCGATCAAGAATCTCTTTAAGCTGTTCGAAGTGTGCAAACGCAGAATCTGAATATTGCTCCCAGCCAAGCGCAGTTTTTTCTGCCAGCTCATCATCCATTATATTTAGCGGCTGACCAGTGGAATAGGCCAATATCATGGTTTTTGCTGCGCGCTCCAGGTAGTACAAATGTTCGAATGCTTCGGCAACGGTTTCACCCATTACTGATACGCCATGGTTACCCATCATCATAATAGAGTGGTTGCCAAGTGTTGACGCGATACGTTTGCCTTCCTCTGCATCATCAGCAATCCCGCCAAAATTCAAATCAATTGCCAAGCGGTTGTGGAACCGGGCGGTGTTCTGATCAATTGGTTTGATAGAGGGGTCTGTTAGTCCGCTGAGTGCTGTTGCATGCGGAGGGTGGCAATGCAGCAGCACACGTGCATGTGGGACGGCAGCATGAATAGCCCCATGAATGCACCAGGCAGACGGATCGGGAGCATCAGGGCGGCTCATCGCCTCTTCGTCATCGGCATGCAAACAAAGCAATTCACTCGCTTTAATAGTGGAAAAGTGCTTCCACTTTGGATTAAGGAGAAAGGTCTTGCCATCATCTGACACTGCGGCGCTGAAGTGATTGGCTATGGATTCGTGCCAGTCAAAATGGACTGCTAATCTGAATGCTGCCGCCAGATCTACCCGCAGTGCCCATTCTTCGGCTGAGCAATCGGTCGATGGTTGTGTATTGGTCATAGTAGCCATAAGTCTTACCGGATGGCTGTAAGCCTAAAGTAACTGTCTTCTCCGTTCAATAGCGCTTGTTGTGATAGCACCGGCTAGCACACCATCTGTTGTGGTTGCTGCAGTTGTTTGTGCAGATGGAAACGAGAGGTGTGAATAGCTGGTGAACGGTCCGGCATGCTTCGTTGGCAGCAGTTATCGTAACTCTCCCAAGGGTGAAGTTGTTGTTTAGTCGCGTGATGCAATCTGGGGTCATGCCAGCTGAGCGCTTACCAGTTGCCGGATCACCAAGCGGGTTATGGCGTGTTCTTATTATTCGATGATTTATTATTAGGGTGTTGAACTGTGGGGGTGGAGCAGGCAGAGCACTAATGTTGTTTCTTTGTTTTATATGCGATGTTCCAAAGCGAACTCGTATTGTTGACCTAACCCTACCAAGGCGGCGAGAAAGCTGTACGAAACTTACGGTAATAAGTTAAGTCTTTTTGTACAGCTTTCCCGTCTGAAGCAACGGTGTTGTTCACCGTTGTTTCATGCCACTGCTATGCGGCTGAAAAATTATCAGGGAATACAAGTGTCTGTTCCAGTCCAGCCCCATCCGTCACCATCGGTGTCAATGCAGATTGTCGCTTGTGGCCTAATATCGAGCTCTATCTTGCATGATTCGGTACCTGTCCAGCCCCAGCCATCACCGTCAGTATCGATGCAAACGGTGACTGTCGTGCTTGTTGATCTTTCTGTGCCGTTAGAATTGGTTTCTAAGGTGTCTGCTATAACGCAGCTTTGATCGACAGCGCAGTCGATGATGGCGGTTGCATTGACCAGGCAGGAGGCCAGCCCGTCCCATCCCCAGCCGTCACCATCTTCATCAATACAGTAGGTAGCGGGCACTGCAGCGCTTAGTCGAGAGTTTGTGCTGCTACTGCCGGAACTTGCTGTACCGCCTGAAGCGCCTCCCGATGTGCTGATAGAAACCGTATTGTTGCCAACGGCTTTTTCATTGTCATTGTCTATTGCCGCTACTTGATAGGTATAGCGCACACCAGATTGGATATTGCTGTCAATATACTGCGTGACATCGCCCACTTTAATGGCCGTACCGTTACGAATTAATTCGTAACCGATAATATAGCCATCGCTATCACTGGCTCTGCTCCAATTAATTTCGACGTAGCCGGCTGATGTGGTGCGGGCGCTGATACCATTAGGAGGGGTCGGTGGCGCTGCGAAGAGTGGTGTAATAAGCAATGCAGATACGAATGCTGCCAGGTAATGTTTCATCTCTCTCATCCTTGGAAAGTTTGTTAGTTGGTTCCTTTGTAAATACAGTAACCATTTGATGAAAATTTAGTTACTGCAAATTGGTGGTACAACTTTAGTTTTGCAGTTGCTTGTTTGAGGTAGGGACGGATTAGTGAGCTATTAGTCAGATGGCTAGTTGACCATCTTATGTCTATGATCTAGTGTCCGTAACGAATGGTAATTAAGAAAGGTTAAAACTTGTAGCGCTGTTGTATTACATTAATTTTAAACGAGGAGTTAAAGGATGAACCCTGTTTATAGTATGAAAGAAAACCACTCGGTAACGGCTAGTAAGCTAAAGGTGCTGGTGATAGACGAGAGAATTTGTTTGCTCGATTCTCTCTCTTATGCTATCGCTAGTGATTCAGAAATTGAGGTAGTCAAGGTCAGCTCTGTGCAAGAAGTTGGCTCTTACACTCAAAATCAGTTTTGTGGCGCAGGAATAAATACGAATGCCCGCGCATTATCTACGGACTATCCAAAGGCAGCCGACTTTCGGGGAATTGATCTGATCCTGTGTTGCATTGGGGCAAACTCACAGGAATCCGTTACACAAAATGTTATAACTCTCGCTGGTCAATTTTCTGACGCTTCCATCGTGTTGGTATCAGAGCGTTTGGAAGCCTGGAGCGTGAATCTGGTGGATTCAAAAGATGTTGCCGGAATCGTGCCTGCGTCATTTAGCACCAATCAGCTGGTGCATTGTATAAAGCTGATTCATTCCGGGGTGAGTTTTATGCCCACGCACTACCGTAATATTCAGGCGCAAAGGGATATCGGTACAAATGATCAGATCTCTGCCAGGCTTGATAAAAAATTAACACCGCGGCAAAGAGAAGTTCTGCAGTATGTCTCGTTGGGCAAGTCAAATAAGTATATTGCTGCTGAACTGTCCCTATGTGAAAGCACGGTGAAGGTGCATGTGCATGAGGTGATGAAACGACTGGGTGCCACCAGTCGTACGCATGCCTCGTACATAGTCAATAATTTGTACCGTTCGGATAGTGGTTTTGAAACGGAAGCAGCAACGATGTGATCGATCTGTCCAGGCTAACGATCAGCGTTGATCGTTAGCCCGGGTTGTTGATCACTCAGGAGCTTTTTTCAAATTACTGTAATGCGATACCCGACACGTGGGAAATGCACACATACCCGGTTGCATTGTGCGCTTTCACGCAGAACCGAAATGGTGTCAGAGCTGACGGCATGCACCAAACCCTGGACCGCCACTTCACCGCCGTCAATGTCCGGTGCGATGGTAACTGTCATTCCCGGTGCCAGTCCTTGCGGATCATTGGGGTCTGTACTCTCTGGAGTGCTTGGCTGACTGTCTCTTGCAATCGCCAGTGCTTCTGCGGCAGATAAGTCTGTGCTGTTTCCGTGGCCAATTAACTGAACTCTGGATTCCCATGATTGTAAGTGTGGGAACTCGGACAAAAGCCGTTTGCCGCCGGTCCATCGGCCACGAATAAACCACACAAGATGATAGGCGCAGGCATCTACAATGCCCGGGGTATCTCCGAGAATGAAGTGGTTGTCACCGGCTAACCAATCGTTAAGCCAGCCAAATTGAGTCCGTAGTTGCGCGGCAAAATGTTGTAACTCATTCCGCGCAGCTTTTAATTCTGTCTGCCACTGAGGTCCAAAATACAGTCGACCTCGATCCTCTGCGAAATCCGCTGGCAGATCATCCCCGGCACCGGCAAGTACCACCTTGATGCATTGCGCGAAGAGTCGATCATCGGTCCATCTGGTGATCGCCCAGGCAATGCCCCCGCTATAGTGTTCTGCGGCTGGATAGTAGCCGGGTGATGGATAGCGGCTTTCGAGCTCGCGTAGGATGCATTGGCTATCGCAATATATGTCTGCGCCAATTTGCATGACCGGGGTTCGTCGGTAGCCACCAGTCAGTGGTATTAAGTCAGGCTTGGGGGGCAAGCGCGGTATCTCTACCGAGCGCCACGTAAGGTTCTTGATCCCCAGGCCAACCCGCACTTTTTCAGCAACGGGGGATTGTGGGTATTGATGAAGAATTATTTCAGACATGATGTATTGTTTACGTACTTGAACGTCATCGGACTATATACAAGTCGGTAGATGGTTTCTATCACCAGCCGTTTTTGTTAATTCACCCACGAACTTAGCTTGCTGCTGCAAGCAGTGAGGCGTTTCCACCGGCCGCTGTGGTGTCAATGCACAATGACTTTTCACTCACCAGTGGGCTGATATCAAATAGATTGTTTGTTATAGATACAATCGGACCGATACGTGATGCAAGAATTTGTCGTAACTCACGTGCAACGCGCTGAGAGCTATCAACAGTGACTGCGGTTATAGCTGCGGTATGCATCATTTCCTGTATCTGTGTTGATTCAAACGGCTGGTCTATGCTGTGAAGTGTACTGGTGTGGTGGTTGCCCAGCCAGTTTGAAATATCGTCCGCATAGCTGCCAGCTCCTATTCCTGCCATTATTACTGCATTGCCGAGCGCCAGGCTTTGAACCGTATGGGCCAACCACAGCGCAAGATTGTCACCGCTTACACACAAAATTGTGCCTGCCGGTTCCATGCTGAGTCTGTTGCTTTCACCTGTCGGGCCCGGTAAGTCGATCGTATCGTGGAAGTGTTGTTGTGCGAACGAAAGCCCCAGAGCTATTTCTTTGCGACAGAACTCCAGTGATTCCGGTAATTCTTCAAGGGCTGTAGTGACTAGAGAAACGAACGGCTTGCCGGGCTTAAAAGTGGGAAGATCAATTTTAATTGTTGAGTCATATGCCGTCTCTCTTTGAGTATTAACGCCTGGGAGGCTTTGCTCTGTCTCCTGCAGAAAGCGTAACAGGTAGTGTGGCCCGCCGGCTTTCGGGCCAGTGCCGGATAAGTTTTTTCCACCGAAAGGCTGTGACTCCACAATCGCACCAATCTGGTTGCGATTGATATAGATGTTGCCAGCATCAATTGCGCTGACGGCATCTTGTACTCGTTCATCAACGCGCGTATGCAGACCGAATGTCAGTCCGTAGCCGCTTGCGTTGATGTCTTCAATAACGTTAAAGAAATCGGAAGCGCTATATTTTGCTAAGTGTAGCACCGGGCCGAACACCTCTGATTCCAAGTCACCAATGCCGTTGACCTGCAGCAGGGTCGGTGGAATGAAATAACCAGCGTTATTTTCAGTCACGCCGCTATGCAGTAAGTTTTCAGCGTTTGCCTCTATGTATGATGTTATTGAATTGAAGGCTCCGTCGTCTATGAGCGGGCCTGTGTCACTGTTCAGGTTCCATGGATCCTCACTGCGCAATAGATCAATGGCACCTTTAAGCATAGTTAAAAATCGATCGTAGATGTCTTCCTGAATATAAAGAACGCGCAGCGCAGAGCAGCGCTGTCCCGCACTCTGAAATGCAGATTCAATGACAGAAGCTACCGCTTGTTCGGGCAGGGCGGTAGAGTCTACGATCATGGCGTTGAGGCCACCGGTTTCAGCAATTAAAACAGCAGAAGGGTTGCCCTGTGTCGCAATCGTGCGATGAATAATTTGTGCGGTCGTGGTCGAACCCGTAAAACAGACACCAGCGATTTCCGGGTGTGACACCAGTGCCGCGCCAACGGTTCCGCCGTCACCCGGCAACAGTTGAAGTACCTCTTCAGGGATTCCAGCTGCATGAAAGAGTTCTATAGTTCGTGCAGCGATCAATGGCGTTTGTTCTGCGGGCTTGGCAACAACTGTGTTACCGCATGCAAGAGCTGCTGCGATCTGACCACTGAAGATTGCCAGCGGGAAGTTCCACGGGGATATACAAACAAAAACACCGCACCCTGCCACGTTGTGTTCCGTCGTGAGCTCCGCGGCGCGTAGGGGATAGTAGCGCAGGAAATCAACAGCTTCACGAATCTCGGCAATGCAGTCTGCTAAAGTTTTACCGGCTTCTCTGGCCAATAAGGCGCAAATTTCTCCAGTGTGGTTTTCAAGTTGATCAGCGCACAGGCGTAGTAAGTCACCACGCTGCTTTACATCGGTGTTATTCCAACGCTCAAATGCCTGTTGTGCAGTATCAATTGCACTTGAGGCCTGTTCTGCTGTGGCATCGTGGCACTTGCCAACCACCTCTTCCGGTCGGGCCGGGTTGCTAATTGATCTTGGTGCAGAGTGGTTTGTGTTGCCTGCCAGCCATTGGTGATATTTAAATGGGCTGCGCGCGTTATCAAGTGAGATGAACTGTTGTGGATCACTTAACCAGCAGCCTTTGGAGTTTACTCTGTCAGGGGCGAAGAGGTCGTTTGCAAAAGCAATCGCTGCATGTGAAGGGTTATCTGAATTTTCCATCAACGCAAATGGATCAGCTGCTACTTCATCGGCACTTATAGAGTCATCGACTATCTGGTTAACAAAAGAGCTGTTGGCGCCGTTTTCAAGCAAACGTCGAACTAAATAGGCGAGCAGATCTTCATGTGCACCGACGGGTGCGTATATTCTGCAGCGAGTGTTGTACTGTTTTATAACTTGTGAGTGCAGCGCATCACCCATGCCGTGCAAGCGCTGAAACTCAAAATGTTCATGAGGTGTGGTGCTGTCTTTCGATTGAGTCACGTCTGCCAAATGTAAAATGGCAGCTACAGTATGAGCATTGTGCGTAGCAAATTGCGGGTAGATTCTATCGGACATGCCAAAAAGTTGTTTGGCACAGGCAATGTAGGAAACGTCGGTATTACACTTTTTTGTGAACACCGGGAAGTCAGCGAGCCCATGCACCTGAGCTTGTTTTATTTCGTAGTCCCAGTAAGCGCCTTTTACCAAACGCACCATAATGTGGCGATCAAGCCGTTGTGCCATGTCGTAGAGCGCATCAAGCAGATACGGAGCGCGCTTTGAGTATGCCTGTACCACAATGCCGAAACCGTCCCATCCTGTTAGTGATGGTTCTGACAGTACGGCTTCAATGACGTCCAGTGACAGGTCGAGTCTGTCTGCCTCTTCAGCATCGATGTTAAAACCCATGTTAGCTGATTGCGCAAGCATGGCAAGTGAGCGCGTACGCGCCACAAGTTCAATCATTACGTTGTCGCGTTGCGCAAATTCATAACGTGGATGCAGCGCGGATAGCTTTATAGAAATACCCGGGTTTTCTGCGACGGTATCGTACTTACAGCTATCACCGAGGGTTGAGATGGCGCGTGAATAGGCAAGGTGATAGCGTTTTGCATCAGCCTGTGTGCGTGCGGCTTCTCCGAGCATGTCGTAGGAGTAGGTATACGCCACATTTTTTTCAGCTGTTTTAATTGCTTGTTTAATCGTTTCACCCAGCACGAACTGATTGCCAAGCTCGCGTATGGCCTGATTTACCGCGGTACGTATCACCGGTTCACCTAGGCGTTTTACAGCACCTCTGAGGCTTGCCACTACGCCGCCGGAAGATTCATCTTCGTCAGCAATCACTTTACCTGTCAACAAAAGCGCCCAGGTGGAGGCATTGACCAGTGAGGAGCTGGATTGACCCAAATGCTTGCCCCAATCGGCCGGAGCGATTTTGTCATGGATTAACGCGTCTACTGTTTCTGAATCTGGCACTCGCAATAGTGCTTCTGCAAGGCACATCAATGCGATGCCTTCATCGGTGCTGAGTTCATACTGGGCGAGAAAGCTTTCAGTGAGTTGTGGCGCTGAATCACTGCGGATTGTGGTGATTAGTTCCACTGCAGTGGAGGTAATCTGTGAACGTTGTGACTGTGACAGCTGTGCCTGATCACAGAGCTGCGTAAGTGTCGTGGCCTCATCGCGCAAAATGTTGTCTTGCAAGCGGCTGCGAAGTGATTCTTTCTTGCTCATAGTAGTATGGCTTTAAGTGTTCTGAATTATCGGGCGAGTGTAAGCTTTTTTACCCTGGTTTGTACTCGATTATCTTTAAAGTGTAATGGCGCTGTGTGGTGGTAGAGTTTTCGTGTGGTAGCTGTGATGATGCTTTCATTGCGTGCATAATAGATGCTAGCTCTGAACAGTTTATTTGCTACATTTTTGTGGTAAAAATCGAGATATATGATGAATATTGACTCGCTGATCGACGCATTGCCCAAAGCAGAACTGCATCTGCATATTGAGGGCACACTTGAGCCGGAAATGATGTTGGCTTTGGCCAGGCGTAACGGTGTGAATCTCCCTTATAAAAGCGTAGAGGAGGTGAATACCGCCTATGAGTTTGACTGTCTGCAGGATTTTCTCGATTTATATTACAACGGCATGTCTGTGCTGGTGGAAGAGCGGGATTTCTACGATTTAACGTATGCCTATTTGGAGAGAGTTCAGCAGCAAGGAGTAACTCATGCAGAAATATTTTTTGATCCGCAAGGGCATACCAGTCGGGGTGTTTCGTTTGAAACAGTGCTTGGTGGTATCAGTGCGGCACTCGAAACAGCTGAGCGTGAGATGGGAATCACCAGCAAACTGATAATGTGTTTTTTAAGGCATCTACCGGAGGAAGAAGCGTTTGAATCACTGGAGTGTGCTTGCAAACATAAGTCATTGATACATGGAGTCGGGCTTGACTCCAGTGAAAAGGGTTATCCCCCGGGCCTCTTTTCGAAAGTATTTGCAGAGGCGCGAAAACAGGGTTTTATACCAGTGGCGCATGCGGGTGAAGAAGGGCCGGCTGAGTATGTTGAGCAAGCGCTGGATGATCTGAAGGTGCAGCGGGTTGATCATGGCAACCGGGCGTTTGAAAACCCTCAATTAATAAAGCGCCTGGCCAGAGAGAAAACGCCACTCACCATGTGTCCGCTATCTAACCTACGCTTAAAAGGCATACCGTCACTTGAGTTGCATCCGCTGAAAAAGGCGTTGCAAGCGGGCTTAGTGGTCACAGTTAACTCAGATGACCCGTCTTACTTTGGCGGGTATGTCAGTGATAACTACAAGGCTATACAGCAAGCGCTTGATCTTCAGCCGCAAGATATTATTAAGCTTGCTAAAAATTCTTTCGCGGCGTCCTTCATCGAAGACAAGCACAAGCAATCAGCGCATGATGCGATTGATAAAGTGGCTGCGCAGTTTATACCGTCTTAGCTAAATGCTGGCAGGCAAATCTAAGGCAAATCTAAGGCAGCTCTACCTTGCCGTTCTTTGCGTATATTTTTGCCACCGCCGCATCGTCTTCAGCGCCGTGGCCGGCTTTTGCTGCTGCGCTAAACTGTTCAAGTGCAGTGGTGGAAAGTGGTGCAGGAAAATCAGCTTCCGCGGCGATATCGCAAACAATCCCCATATCTTTCACAAAAATATCTACTGCAGAGTGAGGTGTGTAGTTGCCTTCGGCAATATGCGGTCCGCGGTTTTCGAACATCCAGCTGGTGCCGGCACACTGTGAAATGACATCAAGTGTGGTTTGCGGTGCTATTCCCTGGCTGATGCCAAATGTCATTGCCTCGGCAGTGGCGGCGATATGTACACCCGCAAGTAGCTGGTTAACCACCTTAAGTGCAGATCCGGGGCCTGCGGTATCCCCAAGGGTAAATACTTTCTCTGCCATTGCGTCAAGCGCTGGTTGAGCCTTTTCAAAAGCTTCCGGGCGACCTGCTGCTAACACGGTGATGCTGCCAGCTGCGGCTTTAATCGAACCGCCAGAGATAGGTGCGTCAAGGTAGAGTAGGTTGTGTTCTTCACATAGCGTTTGCATTTGCCTGGCAAAGTCCGGCGATACGGTCGCACATGATGCAATCACACTGCCTGGCTTCATTAATCCAACGGTTTGTTCGATGATGAGTTTTGTTTGTGCAGCATTGACGACCACAATGAACAGGCAATCAAGCTTTGCTGCGATAGTCGGCAACTGATCGCTAAGGCCTCCTATGCTGGTAAATTTTTCACTTTGTTCCGGGTTAACATCAATACCGTAAGTAGTGATATTGGCACGGTGGCAGCTGCTTGCCATACCAAGGCCCATGGAGCCGAGCCCGGCGACCGCAATAGTGTAGGGAGATGTCATAGTTGTTGTCTTCTTACTCGCCACATCATGAATAATCCGGGCTAGCGTGTGGTGTTTGTCGAAGCGTACGATACGTTATTGCAGAGAATAACAACAGTAGAAGTAATTTTAGATCCACGCTTCCGATTCCACTTTTTTCGCCAGATGTGGTCGTGAAAACAGCATCGTCAGAGATGATCGAGCTGTTGGTTGCGGCCAGTTGCACTGGAATTGTTTCTGACAATTCCGTCTGATCAGGTTCAGGGAGTGCACCGGAAGCCAGAATTGCCATGGCCTCAACGGCGTTCAGTCGGCCGAGGCCACACTGGCCAGTCTGGCAACTCAAGTCGTTATCTGTAGAGTTGACAGAAAGTGAAAGTAATTGCTCTATTTGTTTTTTAGTTAAGTCCGGCTGGTAAGACAGTAAATTGGCAATAGCGGCGCTGACGTGTGCTGCTGCAATGCTGGTGCCGTAGTGAAACCCGTATGAGCTTCGCGCCAACGGTGATTCCATACCGTCGTTTTGGGTGGTAATGATGCCATCAGAAATGGTGCCGCCGGGCGCTGATAAGAATACCGATTTGCCCAGCGCAGAGTAGGATGTGACTGATCCATCCCGGGCGGTCGCAGCGACGGTAATAACATTGTCGCAGGAGGCCGGTGAGTAGGGTTCTGAATCTAACTCAGCGGCACTATTGGTGGATGCGGTGACTACAATTGCGCCCGCGTTGACCGCGTCGTTGACCGCCCCCTGCATTGCATTTGAACAGCTGCCGGGGAAACCGACACTTAGATTGATTACCTGCGCCGGGTAAGGATTATCGGCAACACCGTCGACCTTCAGGCCGGCAGACCATCGTATTCCGTCAATAAGGTCTGCGACATAACCGCCGCATTTGCCGGTCACTCTGACAGGCACCAGCGCTACCGACGGCGATCCGCCCGCAATACCTGCAGCGTTAAACGAGGTAGCACCGATAATTCCGGAAATCGCAGTGCCATGCCACTTACTTGCGGTAATCGGACAGCCCGGGCTGACGGTTTCCTGATCCAGATCATTCTGATTTACCCAGTCTCCAGGGTCACCCGGGTCGTGGTCCCGTCCGTCCCCGTCGTTGGCTACATTGGCATCGTGAATGAAATCGTAGCCTGGCAGAAAGTGCAGATCTTCATGGTCAAGTATTACCCCCGAGTCTACTACCGCCACCACTACCTCCGTCGAGCTCGCCAGATATTCACGTGTGTCGAAAAGGCCGCTCGCGCCAGGGTGTTGCTGATTGCCATGCAGGCTCCATTGCTGTGAAGCGTAACGGTCATCTGGTATGAAGGTGGTCGCAGCGGCGGGCGTAGGTATGTTTTGCTGAATTTGATTTGGTGCTATTTTCTTTGCGCTCAGAGCAGAGAGCGTTTTAACCCGGGTTTGCGTATCATTTTGCGATCCATGTGGTGATTGAGGTAACGCCAGGCATAAGCAAAGCGTCAAAAGCACGGCTCTCACCGGGAAATTTCCGGAGCGACTATTTATACTGGGGGATACAGTAGGCATTCAGCACACTCAGCAAATTATATGCCCTCAATCGCGAAAGTGATATGCTGAAAGTCATGACGCAAAAACTTATAAGGAAGGCAGATGCATAAAGTACTGACTCGGCTGAGTATTTGGTTGCTTGGCGCTTTGTTGGTGGTTGCTGCCCCCGTCACCTTCGCGCAACAGGCAGAACTCAGCGCCAGCTTGCAGTCCAGTGACAACGGCGTGCTTTTTGTGCTCCGCAACAATACGGCAGACACGCTTTCCGTCCTACGATGGGAAACTCCGCTTGAATCTGAGCTCACTCAAGATGTTTTTGACGTGGTTTCCAGTAACTACGCCAACCGCGCAAGATACTCCGGCAGGTTAATCAAACGAGGCAAGCCGGAACCACAGGATTATCTGCGAATCAAAGCCGGTGAAAGTGTCAGCGCTGTTGTATCGTTGGCCGAGTACTATCAAATAGCGGGTGACGGTCAGCATAATGTGAGCTTTAACGGTGAATTTGAAGTCCACAAGCAGGCCAGCAACAAATCCATTCTCAGCTCACGCACTGCATCTAAAGTAGTAAATATCAGTACCAGACCGGTTGCCGTGAATTTGGTAGCGGTACCAGAGCGTGCTTTTGCCAGAGTGGGTGGTTACAACAGCTGTTCTGCCGATCAGCAAGCGCAACTGCCAGCGGACCTCAATGCCTCGGAAGTGATTACCCGTGATGCCAGAGTGGCGCTCTCAAGCTTACCTGTAAATGAACGGGCTTCTTCACCGCGTTACCTGCATTGGTTTGGCGAATACAGTGCTGCTCGTTACAGTACGGTGCTCGATATCTATCAGAAAGCTGAGCAAGTGATGGGCGATGGATCGATACAATTTAACTGTAATTGTGATGATCAGGTCTTTGCTTATGTCTTCCCTATCGATCCCTTCAAGGTATACCTTTGCAACCTCTATTGGACTGCTCCTCAAACTGGCACCGACTCGCGGGCCGGTACCATACTGCACGAGTTATCGCACTTTCCGGAAGTAGGCGATACAGATGACAATGCCTATGGCGCAGTCAGCGCTGCCAATCTTGCGCGCAGCGATCCAGCCAGCGCAGTGAACAATGCAGATAGTGTTGAATACTTTGCCGAAAATACACCGTTCAGAGCAATATCAAACGGAACAGGCACGCCAACCCCAGCGGTTCAATACAGTCCTTTGCAGCTTGGTGTTGCAGCGTCGCAATCGGTAAGTGAAAGCGACAGTGTTTATTATCAGGTTTCCGGCGCAGACTTCGTCGAGCTTACGACGCTCGAAGGCGATGCTGATTTGTATATCTATTCAAGTGCCGCTCGTGATAATGAATTGTGTCAAAGAAATTCAACGGGAAGCACTGATCGTTGTGAAGTGGCAAGCACCTCTACGGTTTATATCGCGGTAGTGGGTTATGCCAGTTCGCGCTACAGCATTGTTGCTGGCAGAAGTGCAACATCGATAAATTCAGAGGTACTGTCACCGGGCAATGCTCAGACTCGTTCGGTTGCAGCCAATCAATCACAGTACTTTACTGTCACCGGCGCCAACTCAGTGGAGATTACTTCTTCTGTAGGAGACGCTGATCTCTACGTGTATTCCAATGATTCAAGGAACGAATCGGCGGTAATTTGCTCTTCAAGAAACAACAGTGCTGATTCAGTGGTAGATGCTTGTCCATTGGATGGCAGTACAGTCTTTGTTACGGTTTTCGGTTTTACTGATACGCAGTATGTTATCGCCGCCAGTGCGCCGGTTGTTTCAGAAGATCCTGTGGTACAGCCGCAATCACTCCCCAATGACAGTGGTGGCGGTGGTAAGTTTAGTTTGTGGTTTGCGATGGCACTCACCATGCTACTGATGTTGCGCAGAAGGAAGGTGATGTTGCCTTTGCGCCGGTTGGGAGTGATGAAATGATTGTACTTACTAATAAACGCTATACCTTAAAATGCCTTGCTGCGTCTCTCGCATGTGGGTTACTTTTTGCCTGCGAAGCGGTCACTGAAACCATTCAGAATGATCCCGCCGCGTCTGAAAATAAGGAGTTGGTGGGTAAGCTTAGTGCAGGTATCCGACCGGTTGAAAATCGGCTGATTGAGGGGCAATCGCTGGAGGTATCATTTTATTTGAATAATGGTACCGATGCGGCTATTGAAGTGTTGCCGTGGGCAACACCATTGGAAGTTAACATCTCTGCCGACCTGTTTGCTGTTATGAAAGACGACGAAGCGTTGCCCTACGTTGGGCGTGTAGTAAAGCGCAAGGCGGCCACCGCTGAGGACTACATAACACTTGAATCGGGTGAACAGCTGGAAACTACACTGAACCTGTCGCAAGCCTATGATGTTAGTGCAGCGGGTGACTACCGGATCGTCCTTGAGTCTTTGTACCTGCAAAATTCCAAAGAAGCTTTAGAAGTGATCATTGTTGATAATACGGTTGCAGTTACCCGGCAGTAGTCCACCGGGTTAGTACTGGAGCGGTACGCTCACCACCACGCGAATAAAGCGAGCTAGTAGTCAGCCAGCTTAACTTCATTGCCACTCGCCATGGAGGCAACTGCGGCTTCTGCCAGTTGTAAAGAGGCGACGCCATCGTTGTGATCAGCCAATGGTGCAGTTCCTTTTTCCAGCGCTTCAACAAAATCAGTTAGCTCAAGTCGGTAAGCGTCGGCATAGCGCTCCAGAAAAAAGTGCAATGGAGTTTCAGCCACTACGCCTTTATCGCCGGAGAACACCAGATTAGTCTCGGTGTTGTTCATGGCTTGCAGCATGCCTCCTGATC
Organism: uncultured Granulosicoccaceae bacterium; assembly: GCA_937928685.1. Taxonomy (GTDB): domain Bacteria; phylum Pseudomonadota; class Gammaproteobacteria; order Granulosicoccales; family Granulosicoccaceae. The sequence continues at coordinate 6,400 of CALGJU010000175.1, read as the reverse complement.
CAAAGGCTTCGATGCGTTGGTCGTAGCCGTAAACCGAACGCCTGCTATTGGTAATTAACGCCAACTTGCCACTTTTGGTTTTTAAAGTCACCGTAGCGGTGTCGATATCCCCAGCGTCTTGTATTTTAGTATCAACCAGAGCGCTTCCGGCGGCGTAGACGGTATCGATTTCTTCATTGAGTAGCCAGCGGGCGATATCAAAGTCGTGAATCATCATGTCGCGAAACAAGCCGCCAGAGACTTTGATGTATTCAATTGGTGGGGGAGCCGGGTCACGACTGGTAATGACCAATGTTTCTACCGATCCGATATCTCCATTGGTAACGCGTTTTTGTAGCAGGTTGAACTGCGGATCGAATCGACGGTTGAACCCGAGTGCGCAAAGTATGCCCGCGTCATTGATAATGGTTGCCACTTCACGTGCACTGGCCAGATTGAGATCAATCGGTTTTTCGCAAAAGACTGGCTTGCCGGAGGCAGCGCAGCGCTTTAACAGGTCTGCATGGGTATCAGTGGCACTGGCAATAATAATGGCGTCTACTTTGTCATCACTGAAGATTTGATCAATGTCGGCAACGCTCGCACCGCATTCTTTTGCTACTTCCGCCGCCGCGTCTGCATTGACATCGCAAACGTAGCGTATTCTTGTGTTTGGCAGGCTGCTCACTGCTCTGACGTGTACGCGGCCGATACGGCCGGCGCCGACTAATGCAAATTCGATGGTCATGTTGCTCTCTTGATATTCTGGTTTTCGATGGGCGGAGTTTAAGGCGCGGTGGTGTTGGGCTCAACTACTATTATTTTCAGCACGAACGAGAGCAGCAGTGTTGGCTTTGCAAAGCCTCAATCGTTGCTTTATATTTTGCTGCTCTAATAATGTGAGACTACTGAGTGGTTGATAAAACGCTGGATTTGATTTGTCTTGGCAGGGCAGGGGTTGATTTCTACGCCCAGCAAGTGGGTAGTCGGCTTGAAGATGTGGCAAGCTTTGCAAAATACATTGGCGGATCATCTACCAATATTGCCTGTTGTTCGTCCCGTATGGGGTTAAACACAGCGCTCATTACCAGGGTGGGTGATGAGCACATGGGGCAGTTTATTCGTGAGCAACTGCAGCGTGAAGGGGTTGATACCCGAAGTGTGATAACAGATCCGGAGCGCCTCACCGCGCTGGTGGTGCTGGGTATTAAAGACAGTGACACCTTTCCATTAATTTTTTATCGTGAAAACTGCGCTGATATGGCGATCAGTGTTGATGATATAGATCCGGCGTTTATTGCCAGTAGCAAAGCCCTGCTGATTACCGGAACGCATCTGTCCACCGAACATATTCTCAATACATCGAAAAAAGCGTTGCAGATAGCGCGTGATGCATCGGTCAAAACAGTGCTGGATATTGACTACCGGCCCGTGCTCTGGGGTCTCACTGGTAAAGGTGATGGTGAAACCCGATTTGTAGCTAACGACTCAGTGACAGATCATCTGCAAAGTGTATTACCGAACTTTGACTTGGTGGTGGGCACCGAGGAAGAAATCCATATTGCAGGTGGCAGTACAGATACACTTCAGGCACTAAAGAACATTCGCACTATTTGCGATGCAGTGTTGGTGCTGAAGCGCGGGCCGTATGGCGCCAGTGTCTATGATGGCGCTATACCGGATAACCTTGATGATGGTGTCACGGTAAAAGGCGTCACTGTGGAGGTGTTGAATGTATTGGGTGCGGGTGACGCCTTTATTTCAGGTTTTTTACGTGGTTGGTTGAATGACGAGGGTTATGAGCAAGCCTTGCGCTATGCGAACGCCTGTGGTGCGCTGGTGGTATCTCGTCATGGTTGCACACCAGCCATGCCTACAGCGCCAGAGCTTGATTATTACTTAAAGCACAGTGATGAGATCAGCAGACCAGATCAGGATGTTGAGCTTGCCTATCTTCACAGAGTGACGACCTGGCCACGACAATGGTCTGAACTTTATATTCACGCGTTTGATCATCGTAGTCAGCTTGAACAAATGGCACTTAATGCCGGTGTAAATACCGATCGTATTATTGATCTTAAGCAGCTGCTTCTCACTGCGACGCAAAATGTTCTTAAAGCAAGAGGTTTGACCAGTAACGGCGGGATACTGTGTGATGATCGCTTCGGGCAAAAAGTGCTTAACGAAGCCACAGGAAGCGATATGTGGATAGGGCGCCCGGTCGAGTTGCCGTCTTCGTGTCCGTTGGTGTTTGAAGGCACAGAAAGTATCGGTACGCGGCTCAAATCATGGCCGACTGAGCAAGTGGTCAAGTGCTTGGTGTTTTATAGCGCAAGCGATGAGCTATCGCACAGGCAGGTGCAGGAAGAACGCATTATTGAGTTGTATCAAAGTTGTTGCGAAAGCGGCCATCCGTTTTTACTTGAGGTAATTCCTCCTGCTTCAGAGTCCCTGAGCCGCGGGGAGTCTGTGTATCGATCCATTGAGCGGTTCTTCGCGCTACAGGTGCGTCCTGACTGGTGGAAAATCCCCTGCGTGGAAGCCGTTTGGGCTAATAAGATAGGATCGTTAATCAATGAAACGACACCCTATTGCTGTGGTGTGGTGGTGTTGGGGCTGGATGCACCCAGTGCTGAACTTGCCAAAGGTTTTGAGGCCTTCAGGGGGGTGCCGAAGGTAAAGGGTTTTGCGGTGGGTCGGACTATTTTCGGAGCGCCCGCTCAAGCGTGGCTCAACGGTGAGTTGACTGATGCCGCGCTGATGTCACGCGTTGAGGAAAACTACGGCGAAATCATTGATTTGTGGCAAACCGCTGTTCAGTGAGCTGCTGCAGTGATTGATAAAAGGCGCGGCAATTTGGCGGAGAAAGGCAAGCTCAAAGTCATGCGTGCGGTATACTCTGTGGCAAATAACCAGACGATGAGACGGAAAGTCGATGATTGAAAACCTGATCAACAATGCCCGGGTAGCGAGCACCAGTGGTCGCACTCAGCCAGTGTATAACCCCGCAACCGGTGAGGCGATTGACGATCTCGGTCTGTCTTCTGTAGAAGAGGTGAATGCCGCTATAGATGCCGCCGCCGCCGCGGCACCGGCATGGGCCGCGACCCCACCGCTCAAGCGCGCCTCGATCATGTTTCGCTTTAACGAGCTGCTCGGCCAAAACGCTGACAAAATCGCTGAAGAGATTTCTCGCGAACACGGCAAAACCCACGAAGATGCATTGGGTGAAGTGCAGCGTGGCAAGGAAGTGGTTGAGTTTTGCTGTGGTATACCGCAAATGTTGAAAGGCGAATTTTCAAGGAACGTCGGCCCTTCTATTGACTCGTATTCTGATCGTCAGGCACTTGGAGTGTGCGCGGGCATCACGCCATTTAACTTTCCCGCTATGGTGCCATTGTGGATGTACCCGGTGGCAATTGCTTGCGGCAACACGTTTGTATTGAAGCCTTCTGAGCGTGATCCTTCATCGGTCAACATGATTGCCGCCTTAATGCACGAAGCCGGTTTGCCGGAGGGTGTGTTGAATGTCGTACATGGTGATAAAACCGCAGTAGATGCCATACTGGATAGCCCGATTGTGCAAGCGGTCAGCTTTGTAGGCTCTACCCCTATTGCAGAGTACGTCTATCACCGTGGCACACAGGCAGGTAAGCGTGTGCAGGGCTTAGGTGGTGCAAAAAATCACATGGTAATCATGCCTGATGCAGATCTTGATCAAGCGGTAGATGCGTTGATGGGGGCAGGCTTTGGGTCAGCCGGTGAGCGTTGTATGGCAATCTCTGTTGCTGTGCCGGTCGGTGAAGAGACTGCCGATCGACTGGTAGAAATGTTACGCCCGCGAGTTGAAGCGCTCAAGATCGGACCCGCTGGCGATCCTGATGCTGAAATGGGCCCGGTCATTACTGCAGATGCAAAGCAGCGCATTATGGATATGATCGACTCAGGCGTTGACCAGGGCGCAGAGCTTGTGGTTGATGGCCGTGGTTTAAGTTTGCAGGGGTATGAGAACGGTTATTTTCTAGGTGGCAGTTTGTTTGATCGTGTCACCACCGACATGGACATTTACCAGCAGGAAATATTTGGCCCGGTGTTGTCTGTTGTCAGAGCTGAAAAGTATGAGCAAGCAGTAAAAATGATAAACGATCACGAATATGGAAACGGTACCGCAATCTTTACCCGTGACGGTGATGCAGCCAGAAGCTTTGCAGACAGTATCCAGGTAGGTATGGTGGGCGTTAATGTACCGATTCCCGTACCTGTGGCGTACCACAGCTTTGGCGGTTGGAAGCGATCACTATTTGGTGATCATTCTATCTACGGCCCGGAAGGTGTGCACTTCTATACCCGCTTGAAGACAGTAACTTCAAGATGGCCCACCGGCATTAAAGAAGGGTCAGTATTCGCATTTCCAACAACGTAAACGGACTTACCACTAGGTACTAAAAAAAGCGCTGGTTCAGCGCTTTTTTTATGCCTGTGGCTTATTGATGTGCTCGAAAGCTATGGGGCTCTTCCCTGATATACCTTCCCTGCAATAGATGAGTTCTTACTGGTAGAATCAACGCAATTAATTAAACGGACGATACTGTTGGCACTAATACGAAGTGGTATCCGGATGGCTGTGTTGGTGCCGCTGTTGCTTGCGAGCTGCGCCACCGTCACCACAGTGACAGAGACCCCGCGGCGTGGTGTGACCGCAATTGCCGATCACGTCACTGAGTCGGGTGTTGGCTACACGCTGGCATCAATGCCAGATGCAGACAAGGTATCAATACATATCAGCTGGCCGAATGTCTGGGCTCACGCGAACAACCTGGCGGTTGCCAGTAGTATTGGTGTTGATTTGATGTCATCTGACGGGGCAGGTGACCGGAGCCCGAAAGAAATAACTCGAGACATCATTGCACTGGATAGCGCAGCCTCACTGGTCGCATCCCCTGATCATATTTACGCGACCTTTACCGCCACTGTCGACAATCTGGATGACACACTTGATATTGCCCGCGACGTGATAGCGTCGCCTGCACTTAGCGCGCAGCGATTCGATGATTTAAAAAGTGCACTGGAGCAGCGTGTCGAAAGTCGCCAGCTAAAACCATCGGCAAGATTGTGGAGCGTAGCGCGTCGAACATTGCTTGGTGGTGGTCCGCTTACCGACTACTGGAATAACCTGCCTGTAGAAGACGTAGTATCGACTCTGTTGGTTGGTGATATCAAGCGATGGCACAAAGAAACATTCACCAGACAAGGTATCAATGTATCGGTCGCCGGGCCACTTGAACCGAAAGCGATTGGCAAAGCGATAGATCGTCTGCTTAGCGCTTTGCCGGGTAAGCCATCATCAAAGCATCAGCCGGTTGTGGTGCAACCACGCGAAGGCTATACCGTGTTGCTGCACGATAGGACAATGTCAAAAACACAAATTGCTGCAATCGGCGTGCTGCCAGCAAGCAGTGAAGGCGGAGAAGTGGCTGACATTGTCGCTGTCAGTGTGTTGGGTAAGGGTAGGCAAAGCCGGCTGGTCAAGGCGCAGCAGGAAGAATTGCCGGAAGTTGGAGTAATCAACACCAGCATTGCCAATTTCAGTCGAGACATACGCGTATTTGGAATAAGTACCGAACTTGAAAACAGTGCGGTCACAGGTATGCTTGCGTTAATCGAAGAAACGTACAAAGATTTCAAGCTTGCTAATCTAAATGATCAGGAGGTGCTGCAAGCATCAGTGACTTTTGCGAATAGTTTAAAAGAGAATGCGCAGCGAGTAGATATTGTGGCGTACGGGCTCGGGCAGCTACAGCTTGATGGGCTACCGCAAGAGCTGCTGTTAAGTGTTTTGCAGGACACGCTTGCATTGCAAGCTGATGATATAAATCAGCGTATCGAAGCGCGATATCCAGATTGGGAATCAATGGTCACAGTGGTGATGAGTAGTGATGCGAAAATCGTTGCAGCCGATTGTGTTATTGATCAAATAGAAGCATTGGATCAGTGTGAGCTATGAGGGCTGGTGTGGAAGGCCTGCGCGATATTTTGCAGGCTCAGCCACTGACGCAGAGTGATACAGTGATACCGGTGACGAATTATTTCGCCTTCATGGTCAACTTATAATGCCATTCATTGGGCTACGTACGGCACTGCCACCTCTATTGAGTACATGCGTATAAATTTCTGTGGTGCGTACATCGCTGTGCCCTAGTTGTTCCTGCACAGTTCGAATATCTGCACCATTCTCTAAGAGGTGGGTGGCGAACGAGTGACGTAAGCAGTGACTATTTATCTGTTTATCAATAACAGCGTCTGAAGCAGCTTTTTTAATCGCTCGTTGCAGCGCTGACTCATGTTGGTGGTGTCGGCGTGTTAAGCCGGTTCGTGGGTCAGTGGAAAGACGTCCGCTAGGGAAAATATATTGCCAGGCTTT
>CALGJU010000174.1 GCA_937928685.1 uncultured Granulosicoccaceae bacterium | reverse complement strand
TCCAATAGCTCTTCAAACTCCTGATCAGTTTCACCCGGAAAACCAACAATAAACGTGCTGCGCAAAGTGATCTCTGGACAAACTGCTCTCCAGGCACGAATGCGATCAAGGTTACGCTCCGATGCAGCCGGGCGCTTCATCAACTTCAAAATACGCTGGTTTGCATGTTGAAACGGGATATCCAGATAAGGAAGAATTTTATTCTCCGCCATCAATGGAATGATGTCATCGACATGTGGATAGGGGTAAACATAATGCAGCCTGACCCAAATACCGAATTGAGCCAACGCTTCACAGAGCGCTTTAAATTGCGCCTTTACCGGCTGCCCGTTCCAAAACGATGTGGCATATTTCGCATCCATGCCATAGGCACTGGTGTCCTGCGAAATAACCAGTATTTCCTTCACGCCCGCAGCCACCAAACGCTCGGCTTCACCTAGTACATCAGCGGCAGATCGACTCACAAGCTTGCCACGCATCGACGGAATTATGCAGAAGCTACATTTATGGTTACAGCCTTCTGAAATTTTCAAGTAAGCGAAATGACGCGGCGTGAGCTTTATGCCCTGCGGAGGCACCAAATCTATTAACGGATTGTGCGTTAGGTTGGGGGGCAAGTGTTTGTGAACCGCAGACATCACTTCTTCGTAAGCCTGTGGCCCCGTGACAGCCAGCACCTTGGGATAGCGCGACTCTATTTCACCCGCCTTCGCTCCCAGACACCCGGTGACAATCACCCGACCGTTTTCATCCAATGCCTCGCCGATAGCTTCAAACGATTCTTCTACCGCACTGTCAATAAAGCCGCAGGTATTTACGATCACAAGATCGGATGATTGATAGTCAGGCTCTATCTCGTAGCCCTCAGTACGCAGCTGAGTCAGTATACGTTCCGAGTCTACGAGTGCCTTGGGGCAACCCAAACTGACAAATCCAACTTTTCCGATTTCTGACATGGTCGTTCTTCTTGATAATGTGCTGACACCCAGGAACTGGCTGTGAAGCCGGCTACTTTTATATCACTGGCCAGGTGAAGAGCCGGCTAGTATAGGAAATGGCGCAATTTCGCGTCATTTTTTTAACATCACAGCACCTCCACTCTGAAAGGTTCTGCTCGAAAGTTTACTAATACAACAGAAATTGCAACATCTTACGCAATCGCGCCACAAACGTTTTATTTGTGGACACAACAACCCAACTGTCGAATAATACGCCTAGGAATAGCAGCGACTCACCAGTGAATTTTATGCATGGCATAGAAGCAACGCATCACTTGAGACCAGTCACATTAGTCTCGGACCAGGACAGCATTTGTAATTTCCTGTTAGCTCATGGAATCAAACCAACTCGGCAAAGGGTGGCGATAGCAGCCCATATGTTTGAGAAGGATCAGCACCTATCAGCTGAAGCCATTCTAGACCGTGTCAATGAAGATGGCTCTATAACCACCGTATCAAAAGCGACGGTATATAACACGCTCAAGCTGTTTGTAAATGAAGGCATTCTAAAAGAAGTGGCGATTGATCCCCAACGCATTCTTTTTGATACCAACACTCACCATCATCATCACGTACTGAATATGGACACTGGAGAAATCCGTGATATCAATCCACTAGACATTGACCTCTCAAAAGTGAGTGGATTAAATGGCAGTGAAAGCATTGATAGTGTTGACCTTATTATTAAAGTGCGCAACAAAAAAGATCAGTAGCCGCCTTCAAGCTGCACGTCACTCTCAAGATCCGCCACCAAGGACCGGAAAACAACCGCCGGTAACGTCTGTTCGTAACAATAGTGCGGATGCTCTACCCCTAACGTAAGCCTGCTACCATCGTCTTCCGGTTTGTTCATTTGCATGTTGGCACATGCGTCCCGCGTCATTTCAAAACTCAACCATTGAATCGCAGACTGACTGCTATCACTTGTCGCGAAAACTCTTGGATATTCTTTATATTGCATCCAGATGCACTCACCCAAACCAGTGAGATCAGGTGATTGGCGATTTCCAGCTTGCATCGGAATTTGCAACATCATTGTTGCTTTAAAATCACGCCCGGTAGGAAGCAATGCCGCATACGCCGCGATTTCAGATTCAATACGGCTACGCTCAAATACCCGTGCCGCGCGCAGTACTTCCTGCAACTGATATCGCACGGTTAATTTATCTTCAAAGCAAATTAAAAGATGCTCACCCAAAGTCACCCGTCTGTTTTTTTGATGCTCAATAGCTTTCTCGCGAAACGCCCCGCGTCTCTGTGAGTACTCCTCCAGAGAGTACAGTTCGCCTACGGTTATTTGACCGGACGCCATCAGCTCAAGCTACAAAGTTATTGATGAAAACCAATTTCACCGGCCTACTCTTTAAGATCATCCAGGGCTTTCTGTAGTCGCGCGGCATGGGCGTGCTCAGCCTTTGCCAATATCTCAAACCAATCGGCAATTTCATTATGGCCCTCATCCCGTGCATCTTTTGCCATCGCTGGATACAGCTCCGTAAACTCTTGCGTCTCACCCGCAATCGCTGACTTAAGATTCGCCTCTGTTCCGCCAAATGGCATACCAGTGGCTGGATCTCCACACTCCTCTAAGTACTCCAACAACCCGTAAGCATGACCTGTTTCACTTTCTGCGGTTGATCGGAAGACCTGCGCTGCGTCATTGCACCCTTCAACATCAGCTTTTGATGCAAAGTATAGATACCTTCGATTGGTTTCAGCTTCAATTTTGAAAGCTGCTTTCAAGTGGCCTTCTGTTTTGCTGCCTTTCAGTGACATAACCTAATTTATCTCTTGAATCGACAGAGTTTTATCTCTGCCAAAATAACCCGACTAACTGGCAATTGTACACACGAATACCGCCCATCTCACAACACGCCGGTAATCGTAACCAACCGGGTAAACTTGATTGCTTATCTTCCCGACAACTTTCAGATTAAAATACCTTCCTTGGAATTAAAGAATTATTCAGCCACGCCGACAACTCGTCCCGTGGATTCGCCAAACAGCGAATCTGTATATTTCAGCTGCCAGGAGAATGCCATGAGAATTGACAACGAGATCGAATATCGCGCCGCCAAAGACGTATTCAGCAAATATCGCTTTCAGCCAAACCGTTCAAAGCACCACCCCTTGCAGGACAGCCTGGAAGTGCTGGCTAAAGCCGTAAACAACTACGAGTACGCCAGAAGCTTCTCCATGGGTGACGCCAGACGCAAAGCAGCCTAACAACACATTGTAAACCCGAAATCGTAACGGCCATTAAGTACATAGTGGCCGAAGAATTCAGCCCGGGTTCGATAATGTAGACGGCAATCGCCCCATAGCAAGCTCCGGAAGCTCACCACTTAAGCCCATCGCACTACGAATACAAAACGTGTTAACCGGTGTAATATCGTTGGCAAGGTGTAACGCTGCGGTTCTCAGAACTTTAAGCGAACCGGCTTGCATGGGGGATCGATGATCCGGCTGGAATGCGCGTTGTATTCCATCAAGCATCTTGATCATTAAGGCGTTACCCGGCTTGCGCCACCGCTCATAGCGTCGCAGTACACGCATATCTCCTATCGCTCGCCCATCTGACACGCCGTCAATCACACACTGTACCAGCGCAGCAGCATCTAGCATGCCTAGATTCACTCCTTGACCTGCTAAGGGATGCACAGCATGTGCAGCATCACCTACCAATGCAAAACGGGGTACTACGTATTGCTGCGCATGACTCCACTGCAAAGGAAAACTACCTCTTCTCTCGACCGCTTCCACGCCACCAAGACGCTCCGGAAACTCCGATTCCATGGCCTCAATAAACTCTGCATCAGATAGCGCTTTGAGTTCGGAGACTCTCTGCTCGCTGTGATACCACACCATCGAAGCTCGATTACCAACTAACGGTAAAAATGCCTGAGGACCAGTTGAGGTAAATCGCTGCCATGTAATATCCTGCTGAGGTAGCTTTGTCTTTACCGTTGCCACTAAGGCATGTTGATCATATCGCTCACCGTCAACTGCAATCCCTGCCAATGCCCTTACAGTAGAGTTCGAACCATCTGCTGCTACGATTAGCTCTGCCGATAGCACATCACCATTGTCCAGCGTCAAAGATGCCATATCTTGATCCAGTGAAAGATCAACAACACTTGCCGGGCACCGAAGAGCTACGTTCGACAGAAGTGCCAACTGTTGCCATAACGCAGTTTGAATCAGACTGTTCTCAACAATAAAACCCAATTGTTGATGCCCAATATTGGTGCTATCAAACCAGGTTTCAGCGCTGCTTGCATCGTCCCAGACCAGCATTCGCTTATAAGGACATACACGAACAGATTGCATGTCTTGCCAGGCACCCACAGCTTTCAGCATTTGCAACGTTGCGTGACTGATCGCCGACACTCTTAAATCATGGTCGTTTACGTCAAAGGCCGATGCTGCACTCTTTTCGACTACTGTCACCTGCAGATCACATCGGGCCATGGCCAGCGCCGTCAACGCACCGACCATCCCACCGCCAACTACAACAACATCTGTATGTTCAGGCACTATTCTCGCGCTGCTACCTGATCGGAGCTGAGTGTCTTGCGCATCCATTTTTCACCATCAAAAGATATTTCAACTGTTGGCCAGAAATTATACTCCGGCTGTACACTCACTACCGACCGATAACCGTTCATCGCAATAACGGTCAAACTCACCGGCTCGGTAATTTTTTTACGTGCAATCTCTGCAACAAATTCATCTATTGAGCTCACAGGAACGCCTTCTACTTCCGTTATAAACCGATTTCTATACAGGCTATCTTGAATTGAAGGTGAACCACCCAGTGTCCCACTAATAAAGACACCTGGCGTTTCATTACCACGCTGGTAGCTTAATTCAAAGTGAGGCTCTTGAATCAATGATCCGGCCCATACCAGCGCCCGTCTGGTGGCAGCATTATCGTACTTCAAGGTAGCGGGGGTGGCGGTAATTACCTCACCATCTCGCAGCACAGTGACAGTAACTCTTTCTTTTTGAAAGCGTGCTTCAAGATCACGGAAGTCTGCTGGTATGGCACCATCTACATCAAGCAGTACATCGCCTACCATCAAAGCGTCATCAGTGGACTCTCCAACCGCTTGTGTCACAGTCAATACCCGCCGGTGAACAGCACCGGCAGCCGCGATCTTTGCGATCCACTCGTCCGGCAAGCCACGTTCACGGGCTACATCAAGTGAGTTGTATTCAAACTTCGCCGGCGCAATATAGTAAGGTTTTTCCGACAGGTATTGGCGCACAGTGTCACCTACAAGCGCTGCCGGCATCGCCCATTCACCCTCTTTGACATTATCACCATCCTGATAGGAGAAGCTCTGCCACACCGCCTGCACAGTGCCACCATCATCAAGCAATACACCACCAAGCGTTGGCCCACCTAGTGTCACATTCAATACATCGACAGGAACTTGTTGAAAACGGGACAGCTGCGGCGTATTAAAATACAACGTTACCTCATTAATGTTGGAAGCTTTCTGCTTTCTTATCGTGCCATCACTGCGATATCCGATCATCTCAAGCGATGCTTCAACAGACGGAAACTCTGTCGCCAGAGGCGGCGATTGAATGTCAACATCCCCTAATAGTTTTGGATCGTACTGAAGTAAGGCTATGTTATGCAGCGGATGCAGATAAACCACTTTGCCCGGAATTTTATAGGTCGAGAAAAAGGTTATTTCCAAGTCACCAATTTCTACTGGTACGGTATTGCGATCAGTCACGATCAATCCAAGCTCAGGATCGACAATTAATCCTACTCCACTAAAACTTTTGGCGTAGACATTATCCACCGTATAAGGGATGTCGAATGATAGCCGCACTAACGAAGGCGCTACCGATTGAATTCTATTGTCTTGATAACCAGGCAACACCACATTTTCAAGCGCTGCAGGTGCAGGTGTGGTAGATGCCAGAGATAACCGCTGGCAGTCCCAGAAACGTACGTTGTCACGCTGATCACATGATCGTGCAGCAAACCACTTTGAATTTATTTTAACCACACCGGTGGATGACGTATATTCGCTACCGGGCATTATGTATCGCACTCTCCACTCTTTAACGGTGTCTGTAATCTGAGATAACATATCGTCAACCGTCGCCACCGGACGACCATTCAGCTGGGTGATCAACGCACCTCGCGGCACTGCTGCACGGGCAAATTCATAACCTGACTTTGCCACCACTACACCCGATTGCGGTAGGTTCATTGCACGGGCTCGCTGTATCGACACATTATGCAAAACGGAGTCACCCAATTCAATTAGCTGAGAAGGCTGTAGCGCTTCAAGATCCTGTACTTGCAGCATAAATGTTATCGGTGCTCCACGCCTGACAACATCAATTGTCAGTTCCTTGCCAATAGATGAATCCAATAATTCAGCAAGCCGGACAAAATCGCTCAGTGGTTGTGAATTAACGGCAAGTAAAATATCACCCTCTTCCAGAACCCCTTCGGCAATGCCGCCAGGAAAGACCTGCCGAACTAACAACATGCCGTTGCTGTTCGGGAAGCGGGTTTGCATATCACTGGCAGTTTGATCATCAAGACCAAGCCTTCGCAAAAGACGAAACGGCCTTTGCTCAAAAACAGTTTGTATTGTGCCACGAGCCACCGGCTCTTCTGCCTGCAGCTTTTCGAGTGCATAGGCGATTCTATCCAGCGGCAGAAAAAAACTACTTGCCGTGCTGCTGTTGGCAGCAGCATTCAACGCAATCACTTCACCTTTCTGGTTAAGCACCGGAGACCCTGACGACCCCCCCGACGTAGACGAGGCTGCCTGCAGGTAGAAGGTATTAAAATCGTTATGACCATATCGACCATAATTAGGCGAACGTCGATCTACCCGAGCAATGGTACCCGCCAAAATCGAAAGTTGTTCACCACCGTCACTGCCGATCACACGAATGTCTGTTCCCACCTTCGCTGCATTAGGGTTCAGCTTTAGTGATTCAGGTGAATTTCGCTTTAGATCTTCCGGGTTGTAGCGCAGAAAACCAAAGTCATGTACCGGATCACGATACAGGGGCACAACATCTACCCGCTCTAAGTTTTGAAAAGTTGCCGTCATATTGATCGGGCCGCTCCCCACCACATGTCGATTCGTCAGAATAATGCCGCGCTCGGCATCGACAATAAAGCCCGTCGCCGAACTGACTCCCTGATTGACCTCAACGAAGTCACGCACATAAGAAATCTGCAGTGACACCACCTGTGGTGCAGTACGAGCCACGACATCCGCCCATAAGGCATTGCCATCTTGTGCGGTGGCGAATCTTGAGGCGACTAAAAACACCAGCGCCAGAAGTAATTTTGATAGGATTTGCAAAGGGTTGTTCCAGTTGATTTTAACAGGGTGAAAACGGCTGCTAACGGTCCACGGCCGAACAAGCGACCGAAATACTACTCAATTATCTTGAAATTATAGTGCGCATTGCGAATAGCAGCGGAAAAAACACCATTCCACAATGTTTTAACTAACATCAAGATTTGATCCGCCCCAAACACTCTCACGAATTTGAACAGAAACTGATGACAGATCAAATCCCGCAACAACCCATTGGCGACCCGCAAAGTGACTGGCCAATCGACTGGCTGCGTCAGACTTCTCCCTATATCAACACCCAGCGTGGCAAGACTTTTGTCATCTGGTTCAGCGGTGAAATAGTCGACAGTGCCGAGTTTACCCCGCTCATCCACGATCTCACCCTACTGAGCCATCTGGGCATCAAGCTCGTCGTCGTGCACGGCATGCGACCGCAGATTGACGCTGAGTTGACGGATCGGAAAATTTCTCCACACCTCGGTAAGTCAGAGTCACCTGATGAACCACCTGTCTCAAATCGCGACCAGGCTCCTCCTATGCGGGCAACCGCCACCGAGGCATTACCTGCAGTCAGAAGCGCAGTTGCCACGGTTCGCTGCAAACTTGAATCAGCGTTTTCTCAAGGACTTCCCAATTCCCCCATGTCCGGTGCGCAGGTGGCATTAGCTTCAGGTAACTTTATCGTGGCCAAACCCTACGGGGTTCGAGACGGAATTGACTACCAACACACCGGCGAAGTAAGAAAGGTACGAGCACAAAAAATCCGTGCATTGCTCGACGCAGAAATGGTGGTCATGTTGTCTCCTATCGGTTACTCACCTACTGGCGAAATGTTTAACCTGCTCGCAGAAGATGTCGCTATGCACACTGCCATAGCGCTCGACGCTGACAAGCTTATCTATTTGCATCAAGACGCCAGCGCCATTAATAAAGACATCCGCGAAATCTCGGCTTCAGATCCTCGACAATCAACAGAATTTATTTCTGCGGATGCCGGATCAGCACAACAACAATCCCTGCGCTCCATTATCGATCGGTCGATACAAGCTTGTCGTCAAGGGGTGAATCGCAGCCACATCGTAGATGCCACTCATGATGACGCACTATTGAGAGAGTTATTTACCCGAGACGGCAGCGGCCTACTCATCGACAGTGGCGCTTACGACAACATACGCTCAGCAGATACAAACAGCGTTTCTGGAATCATACAGCTGATCCAGCCACTGATCGAAGACGGCACATTGGTGCACAGAAGCAAACAAGACCTTGAACGAGAAATTCAAAACTTCTACATTATAGAGAGAGAGGGCAGTGTTATCTGCTGCGCCAGCTTAAATCACTACGGAGAATTTGCCGAACTCGGCTGCCTGGCGGTACATCCTGATTTCAGAGCGAGTGGAAAAGCCACTGATATACTGGAGTACTTAGTCGCAATCGCCAGACAAAATCATTGCCGCACACTTTTTGTACTGAGCACCCGCAGCGGCGACTGGTTTCTTGAGCAAGGCTTCAAGCTTGATAACAAAGCGATCCTTCCGGATTCAAAAACCATCGAAGCAACCAGAGGTTCAAAGTTATACACTTTTGATCTCGGCTCTTAACGGCTGCACCCTGGCGATCAATCATGATGCGCATGAATAAAAGTCAGCAGAGCATCCAACCGCTGCAAAGGATCATCTATGGCAAGCAGCTCATGCCTATACTCCGTAGCCATTGGAAGTAGCTCCACTAGCCGACCACCCACCCACACTGCATCGGTAAAATCAGCCTCGGTGTAGTCAAGTAAAGGTCCGACACTTTCTAACGCCCGATGCAGGAGTTCGGCGAGCTCAGAGTAACGTGCAGGGATAGCAGTTTTTTGTTCTAGCGGCAACAATTCCACCTCCCCTATCATGACGCCGCTGTCGTCTACGGTCGTACTAATAGTGCGAAATTTTCGAACACCCTGAGTGACTATAAGAAACAGCCCGCTGTCATCTCGATCCCAATCTATAATTTCTATCAAAATACCGAAAGGAAAAATAAGCGGGGTCGGACCTACCTCTGCCCCTTCCTTAATTAGACATACTCCAAAACCGGCATTCTGTTTTAAACAATTGCGCACCATAGCCAGATAGCGCGGCTCGAAAATCCTCAGCGGTAGTCGTCCCCCGGGCATTACAATGCTAGAGAGGGGAAATAGTGGCAGGTCTTTCAACCGAATTCAGAAACGATATAAAGCATCAATACTGGCCTATATATGTAAGATTTACCTTCCATACTACACAAAGAACCCAGCAGTAAAAAGCAAAACGGGCCACAATGGGCCCGTAGTTACACATTAAAAAAAATTACGCTATACGGTACTAACGCGGGTGCAGCACCACTTCTACTCTGCGGTTTTGTTCCCTGCCCGACTCAGTATCATTACCTGCTATCGGGTTAAATTCACCATAACCCACTGCAGACAAACGACTTGAATCTACACCATCGCTACTAAGGAATCTTACTGCTGACGCCGCTCTCGCTACACTCAGCTCCCAGTTGCTTTTAAATGTACGTGCAAGTACGGCACCTATCGGTACGTTATCGGTATGACCCTCAACACGAATATTGTAATCAGTGAATCCAGCCACCTTAGATCCCACAGTGGATAGTACCTGAGCACCAGAACCACTTAAGTTGGCACTTCCGGTTCTAAACAAGCTACCACTGGCGACGCGTATGCCAATAGAGTTATCACTGCGTACCGCCACAGTGGCATCATTCACTCCCGCTTCACGCAGGTCTGCAGAAATGACAGCACTGATGTCCTCTGCACGGCTTCTTTCGGCAAGTAGCGCCTCCTCTGCAGATACCTTCACTGACATCAGCTCATCAATTTTTCCACGAGCAGAGGTAAGAGCAGATTCGGCATTACCTAGCTGATCACGCATACTACTAAGCTCAACCTGAGCCGTATCACGAGATTCGCTCAAGGCCGCGAGCTGATCATTTAAAGCCGCCATCTTTGCTTCAACGCTTGAGACTTCGCTCTCTAACATTTTAGATTGCTTGCCATTGGCGTCACGAGCCTCGATAGCTGCTGCAAGCTCTGCGTCAAGCTTGCCCTTCTCATCATTAAGACCAGCAAGCTCAGCCTTTAAGCCATCAATCTCAGTCGCTGCATTAGCCGATGCACTTCGCTCAGCCTCCAACTGCTGAAGAAGATAGTCTCTCTCTTTCATCACCACTTCGCGTTGCGAAGTTAGCATTGCAGTTTGGCTTTTCGCCTCTGCCATTTCTTTTTCGAGGTCATCCTTGCTGCTGGTGACAGCAAGCTTTTGATCTGTAAGCTGAGCAATCATAGATTGCAGACCACTCATTTCAGCACCCAGCTTTGCCTCACCATCAGTCATCGCCATCTTCAGCTGATCGCGCTCACTGGTGATTGAATCACGCGCCATCTTCATATCAGACAACTGCAGTTCAAGGGCTGAGACTTGCCCGTCAGCCTCTTCTTTCGCTGTATTGGCAGTGCTCACATCGTTCAGCAGTGATGAGATATTATCCTGCAGCTTGTCACGCTGTGCTGTCAGTGCCGCCAACGATTCCGCAGCTTCAGCATTCGCTTTCTCAAGCTCACTGCGTTCGACTGACAGTGATTCAATTTGACCGTTCATATCAGTGATCTGACTTTCAAGCGTAGATATCTTGTCTGTCGACTCCCCGCGCAAAGCCTGCATCGCGCTATTGAGCTCATCACGCTCAACAGTAAGTGCGGCCAGGTTAGTGTCCAGACCGGTTATTTTGCTGGCACTATCAGTTTCAATCGCTTGCTTTTGAGCATTAAGCTCATCCAGCTGCGCCATTAACTGATCACGCTTGGTGGTCAAATCGCCTACACTTCCATCGAGCTCACCGATTCTGGTTTCCAGCTGACCAATTTTATCAACATAAGTCGCGCTCTCGTTGCTCAGGTTTTCCACCTTTCCCATCAAGTCATCGCGCTCTGTGGTCAGTGCTGTGACCTGTCCTGTCAGTGATTGCACTTCACCTTCAAGTCCGGATACTTTCCCTTCACTGGATAATCGAAGGGATTCCAACTGACCTGAAAAGCCATCACGAGCGGACATCAAGCCGGATATTTGCGTTGCACTGCTTTCTTTTACCTGCCCAAGTTCTGACTCCAGCGCACCTTTCTGGTCTAACAGTGAATCCCTGGCCGCAGTAAGGTCAGCAACCTCGGTGTTCAATGAATCGATCTGACCTTGCAGACCATTCACCTGCTCCTGGCTTGAGACCTTAAATTGTTCCAGCTCACCCGCAATCCCGTCACGCTCTGACAACAAACCTTGTAGCTGGCCAGTGGAGCTGTCCTGCTGCTCAAGCAATAAATCTCTGGCAGCAGTCAGATCTGCGACTTCTGTGTTCAATGAATCGATCTGACCTTGCAGACCAGTCACCTGCTCCTGGCTTGAGACCTTAAATTGTTCCAGCTCACCCGCAATGCCGTCACGCTCTGCCATCAAACCTTGTAGCTGACCAGTGGAACTGTCCTGCTGCTCCAGCAATGAATCTCTGGCAGCAGTCAGATCAGCGACTTCTGTGTTCAATGAATCGATCTGAGTCTGCAGACCGGTCATCTGCTCCTGGCTTGAAGCTCTTAACGAATCGAGCTCACCGGCGATGCCATCACGCTCCGACATCAAACCTTCTATCTGGGTAGAAGAGGCGTCTTTCAAACTACCAAGATCTGTTTCCAGGACATTTTTTTGCTCAAGAAGCGCATCTCTTGCAGCGGTTAAATCAGTCACTTCAGTATTTAACGAGGCGACTTTATCTTCCAGACTACTAACTTGTCCCTGACTCGAAATACGCAACGCATTCAATTGACCGGAAAAGTCATCACGCGATGACATTAATCCTGCTATCTCAGTAGAGCTATTTTCTTTAACACCCGTAAGCTCTTCTTCTAACGAAGACTTCTGTGCCAGCAATGCATCTCTTGCTGCAGTCAGATCTGTCACTTCAGCGTTCAACGATTCAACTTGCGTCTCAAGGCCGGTGATTTGCTCAGCCGATTGAGTCTTAGTCGTTGCCAGCTGTCCGTCAATTTCGGATAACTTACCTTCAAGCTCTGTCCGCTCGGAGCTGAGGTACTCTACTTGATTGGTGAGAGTAGTAATTTTTGTAGTTAAGCCGGACGTGCTTTCTTCAGTGGAGGCCTTGAAGGCGTCCATCTCAACACCCAGGGCATTCTTTTCTGCACCTAAGGTGGCCACCTCTGTCTCAAGCGAAGCCACTTTTTCTGTTAACGTATCGCGCTCGGCAGAAAGCCCTTCAAGGTCAGCTTGGCGTGCAGCAATTTCTGCATCAAGCGCTTCTTTTTGAGCTGCCAGATCTGCCGACTGCTGCGAGAGTTCTGCGTTCTTACCTGTGAGCTCTTCGTTCTGAGTTTTAAATCCAACAATCTTACCGGCAACATTAGCCAGCTCTGTTTCCAGGCCGGTGATCTTGGCATCAGATGAAGCCTGCAGGCCGGCAAAAGACTGATTAAGCTTGTTATAGGCCGCAAGCCCTTCAGAATTGCTTAACCCATCAACCTCAGCTGCCAGCTGATCACGCTCAGTGCTGATCGCTTCCAGTTTGGCCAGCAACTCATCGCGCTCGGTCTTTACCGAATCATGCTCTGCGAGCAAAGTACCAGAACGAGCATCGATCTCATCAACCCGCACCTGAAGCGCATCTCGTGCAGAGGTTAGCTCGGCAATTTCTGCATCTAAACCAGACGCAACACCCGCCCCTTCGGCGCTCTTCGCGCGAAGCGCTGAAATCTCATCAACCGCTGATACCTTAATCGCTTCAAGCTCTGCGATCGCCGCTGCCTGCTCGTCAATTTTGGCCTGTAAATCCTGTGCTCCAGCAAGCGCTGCCTGCTGCTCGGCTTGTGACGCCTCTAGTGCCTCAACCTTTGCCTGCCATTCCGCCAAGGCCGCCTCTTTATCTGCTGTCGCTGATTTGCCAGAAGCTTCAAGCGTTGCTACAGATTTTTTTAGCTTGGAAATTTCCGACTCATAACCACTGATTTTAGCGGTAGACGCATCAAGATCAGCCTGGACTACGTCCATCGAGGCGGTAGTTTCAGTTAAACGGGCAATTTCATCGTTTTTCTTACCGCTTGTGCCCCACATGCCAACGACCAATAGACCCGCCAGAGCGGCGCCGCCGTATTTCACCGATTTTCGAAGCTTCTCATCATCAGGCAGTAAGTGCTTGTCTCTTATGTCTTCTTTGTACACAGCGTGACCATCACGCTCTGTATTTTTGTTATCTCTATTATCAACCATGAAATGTTCCCCTATTTCGGTGTGTGCTTTATACGTTCGAGCATGTACTGACTCCTGTCAGGAGTCTTTTACACCCGCTGCATTGCCAGAATGTCATCTCGCTCATTATAACCCCAAGACCCGGGGAGATGACCATAAGAAACAGGTCAAATATAGTTAAAACATAGATTTGACAATCACTTGGCGTGAATCCTTCGAATGCGGAACTTTTGCGCAGAGCTCCGGCACGCGGGATATCCCGTGAGTATTGTATCGAGCTTCTTCCTAAGTAATTTCGGATCGGCATTGATCGATAAATAGGCCCCGACGCAGTTTCCATAGGTTGGCAGGCTTAGCGCGAACCGACTATCCAAAGCACATTCGCCTTCGCGCTCCCGGGACAAGGCATCCACATAGGCCTGATTGCTGGCGCGCAATTGGGCTGGATCTTCAAAGTTGATAATCAGCGTGCCTTCAGGATGCAGCAATTTTCGCAATTGCCGAAACCACGACGTACTCGCCTCCATGACTCTGACGGGCTCACCGTCAGCCTCTGTAAAGAGATCTTCGATCACTACATCAAATTTCGCTCCACGATACGACTTAACCCAGTCAATCGCATTCGCTTCTATCAGTTCCACCCCGGACTGTTTGAGCCCGAAATGCTCCCTGGCAACATGCAGATGCAGTGGATCAAGCTCAACACCCACAATATGTTCGATCGGTAAAAACGTTGTGTACTGACGGATCACAGCGCCACCACCCACCCCAAGCACCAAAACACGTTTTACCGAATTCTCAGGCATCAACAGAGCAGGCAGAAAAAGTAAATCCCAGACACCGCTCGACAGCGGACGGGATTCATTCCATTGACTATGAAAAACCTGATTCTTATAAAGGCGAACAGATCGACCAGCTGTTCGAACCTGATAGTGATCATCGCCCTGACAGGACTCCCAGATTACTGCCATTTTAATAAAAACGGTGAAACTGGAATCTGATCTCGCAGCACTGAGGGAATTGAGAATATAGAAATGAGTTTATATGTTAGGGACATCCGGTTTTCTTTCACTCAGAAAC
Organism: uncultured Granulosicoccaceae bacterium; assembly: GCA_937928685.1. Taxonomy (GTDB): domain Bacteria; phylum Pseudomonadota; class Gammaproteobacteria; order Granulosicoccales; family Granulosicoccaceae. The sequence goes on along the minus strand of CALGJU010000174.1, from coordinate 619 downwards.
TAACTGAACTGCTAATATCGCATATTCCATGAAGACGATGTGACTGCGTGAATATTCACCTGAAAGCACTGGGCTGTAGATTAAACGAAGCAGAGCTTGAAAGCTGGGCGCTGGAGTTTCAGCACGCCGGGCATCAGCTCGTTAACAATGCACAAGATGCAGATGTCACGGTGGTCAACACTTGTGCAGTCACTAAAGAGGCTGTGCGCAAATCACGCAAACTCATTAATCGTCTAAGACGCGAAAGCCCCTATGGCAAACTGGTCGTGAGTGGTTGTGCCGTATCCACCGGTGAAGCTGGCAACGCCTCAGACTTAGGCATCGACCTGCTTATTGATAACAGCCGGAAAAGCCAACTGGTAAAAAGCGTGACCGACACATTGCCTATAAGCATCATGCCGCAAGGCGCTACGTTGCCTGCTGAGTCAGCACTATTTGCTCGCAACCGCCAGCGCGCTTTTATAAAAATACAAGACGGTTGCCGCTACCGTTGTAGCTATTGCATTGTCACTATCGCCCGTGGCGATGAGCAAAGCCGCTCTACACAAGACATCATTGATGAAGTGAATAGACTCCACAGCGAAGGTGTTGAAGAAGTGGTGTTGACCGGCGTGCATGT
>CALGJU010000173.1 GCA_937928685.1 uncultured Granulosicoccaceae bacterium | reverse complement strand
TGGCTGGTATCAAACCCGGATCTGGCGTTCGCGATTCTGCTGGCGGTTTGTCTTTATAGCTACTTTGCCTTTACCAATGAACTGTTCGCGACTCATAGAACAGGCTATGCCATCATGGAACGGTTTGCCGTGCTCGGGCTTGTGGGTCTGGCATTAACACTGTGTATTATTGCCGGTGAAATTGATCTTTCCATTGGTTCTAACGCCGCCCTTGCGGCCGTGATTGCCGTGCGTTTCACCGACAGCCTGGGAGCGGTTAACTCAATTCTCATTGCCGTAACGGTTTCAACGCTTATCGGAGTCATTCAGGGCTATTTCATTGCCTATCTTAAGGTGCGAGCGATTGTACTCACGGTAGGCACCCTGATGTTGCTACGGGGAGTGGCTTTGTTTGCCGCTGAAGAAAAGACTGTAATGCTTACCGACTTCACCCTGCCCGATTATATTTCCACCAAAATGTTCATGTATTTTTCACCCGCCAGCCTGTTGGTTATCGGGGTATTTATTGTGGTCGGGTTATTCATGAACTTCACCCGCTTCGGGCGTGAGATTTACGCCATCGGTGGTGCTCGCAAAGAAGCTCTGGCCTCAGGCATTAGCCTTAAGCGCCCGATGGTTATTGTGTTTGCAATCTCGGGTTTTTGCGCCGGTGTAGGCGGGGTTATTATTGGCATGCGCTCAGGCACGGCACAAGCACTGGGGCTGCAATACTTGCTACTTGCAGGTACGGTTGCCGCATTCATTGGCGGTGTGAGCATTCTGGGTGGCCGTGGTGGTGTCATCGGGGCAGCAATTGGTACCTTAACAGTCAACTTCTTAAACACCGGCCTGGTGTTTAATGTCACCCCTGCCTTTATGGTGCAGTTGTTTCTAGGCGTGCTGTTAATGGTAGTGATTATGTTCCAAACCGGCTCCAGAATCTTTGGTGACTACCAGCGGCGTAGTCTGCTATTGGACGACATAGAACAAAGGCGGCAAATGCTTCTTAACAAAAAAGCGTCAATACACATCCCTCTGCGAGAATAAATATCCAAATTGGATAAAATTCACTTCCGATTATCCCATCTGGATAATATGCTGGCCGGTGTGAGATCTCTCTTCGAGATCTGCACTCAATGATCTCGGGCAGTAGGAAGAAGCATGAGACGCAATACGGAACCATCTGACCATAAACGCACTCCCCCGTTGGGCATCGTGACGCCCACAGCAATGCAACCTGGTGGACTAACCACCAAAGCCAAAATTAAGGGCAAGCCCGAGGGCCCGTATGAAACGGCTGATCGCAATTTTGCGGTGGGTGTTTCAAGCCATGAGCTCGCACGTTTTGTCGACTTTGTAGAACAATACGAACAAGAGACCGAACAGGCTTTGTCAATCAAGACCGGCTACAGCGAAACACGCTTGCTTGCCACGCTGATGCGCAACCACTTAAACGGCAAGCTCACCACAAGCTCATCACTCATAAGCAGCTCAGGCTTAACCTACGGCACGGCACTCAGAGGCATCAACTCGTTGATCGAGCGCGACTTGATTGTAAAGCGCCCTCGCACCGCGACCGGTAAATCATTCTCACTGCACCCTACCGCCAAGCAACTGGAAGAATGGCAAGAGTGGTTCCGCCGCGTCAAATCCTTGCTTGGCAGCACACTAAGCATTGACCAGGGCCAGCATTCAGGCGGCACAGATTATTACTTTGGATCTTCCTACGCCAGCGGTAGCGTTCTAGCACCCCCCGCCATCATGGATAGCAAACTCGCCATTAGTCGAGACTTACGTGTTCTGGTACATGCTGACCCGACCTTTATGGCTATGCACGTTCTTAAAAAGCAACTTGAAAATCAGTTTGGTGTGGGAATAAAAAGCCGAGCATTGTCAATTGATAGATTACGCGATGAAATTTTAACTAACGCAGCACTTCCTAAATCACGTTACGACATCATAGCCTGTGACTTGCCATGGTTTGGTGAGTTGGCAGCAGCGGGGCATCTGTTGCCAGTCGATAATATGATCACCCAATCTAACTTAGATGTATCAGACTTCCACCCGCAAGCGTTAGCCTGTGCGCGTTACGGCGGGCAGCAATACGGCTTGCCAGTTCAGACGACTCCAGAGCTACTGGTGTACCGTCGCGATGTGTTTGAAGCCAACGGCATTTCACCACCGCACACTATTACCGAAACACTCAATGCAGCGCGTAAAATTCACAGCCCGTTTTCAGGTGATATGTCGGGCATTGCATGGAATGCAGCACGTGGCACACCACTGGGTCATTCATTTTTATTTGTAATGGCAGCATTTGGGCAACCGGTGCTCAATTTAAAGAAAACCGATTTCGGCTTTGATGGCGAAAACGTAGAGGGAGAAAACTTCCGCCCCATGTTTAACACCGAACAGGCACGCAGCACGGCCGAGTATTTTTTGGAGTTACTACAATACTCACCCAGAGGCATATTGAATATGTCATGGTATGAAAGAGCACGATGCTTTGCTGATGGCAAAGCCGCCATTGCCTACTGTGCCACCCTGTTAGCCCCCTTATTTGAGCTTAACGAACAATCACCTGCGTACGGCAATGTTGACTATCTACCGCACCCTACAGGGCTTAAAGGTCGCACTATCGCACCGTTAGGTGGCTATGCACTTGCTATCCCCTCCAATATTGCCCCCGAACGTATTGATCCGGTATGGAATGCCGTTGCGTCTTTAACGTCTGCACAAACCGTCAAGCTATACATTGAAAACGGCAGCCTGGTTAGCCCGCGCTTTAGTGTGTGTCAGGATCCTGAGGTTAAAAAGATATCACCGTTAATAGGTATTGTGGATGAGATGGCACGCTTTGGTGTGTTGCAAATGTGGCCAAGGCCACCGGTACCAGAGATTACAGATATTATTGCGATTGTAGGGGAAGAGATGCACGATATGCTGCAGGGGATGAAATCAGTTGATCAGGCACTGACTAATTCCCAGAACCGTGCAGACAAATTGATGCGATCTCATGGGCATTATTGAGGCATAGGTACATTTATGTTGACGCTGACTCCGGGCAACGATTTGGCACCTATACTGAATGAACGTTCGTGCTGAACATGTCAGCCTCATAAGGCTGAATCATATCTACTCTTCCTCAGTCATAAAAATAGAATCAAGCCGATTTTCACCTATATTTCAAAACGAATCTGATGACCGGGCGCGTAGTAAAGATTAACCAATGTGACCGACCGGCTCTCAAGCCAGGTCAGTCGGCGCGACTTTAGCACCGCTTGTCCCGGTTCAAGCTGCAGCGCTTTAGCAATCGTTTTATTCGCTGCTATCGCCTCTACAACAAATTCTCCACTGGTAAACGGAATGTTCTCAACCAGCCACTCGTTGACGCTGATCGTCTCAAGATCTACTGAGAGAATATCCGGAATAGTTTGCGTGTTGACCCAACGGTCTTCGTAGATGAATGGACACTTGTCAGCGTAATGCACCAATCGAACATGCAATAGCGAAGACTGCTGTGCAAGTTGCATTGACTTGCTGACAGATACCGGAGGACTTTCCATTTTTTTTGTTGCCAAGGTAAATTCATAGAACTGTCCTTTGGATTCAATTTGAGCGCGGATCACCGCTATTTCTGCGGTAACCCGTCGTGCCGTCTGCATTGCTACGCGCGTACCCGCTTTGCGCTTTCGGTCTATGACCCCGGTTAGTGCCAGCTCTCGCAAAGCGCGGTTAACAGTGGCTCTTGCACAGCCAAACTGTTCAGCCAGCTTTACTTCACCGGGAATAAGCTGACCCGGCAGCCAGGTACCATCTTTTATGTTTTGTCTTATCCGTTCCTGTATTTCCTGCCAGGTGTGTGATCGGCTGTTTACCATTAACGAAGACTCAGAGTTCGCGAGATAGTTTTTGCATGGTGGTCAGATAACGATTAGTGATCGACTTCTGACTGACGTGCCGCCCATCGTGAACAGTAAGCACACCACAAGACCACACATCGGTGATCAGCGTATCGTCATTGGCAAAGACCCAGGCATCGAGCCAGCCATCGTTTTCAACTGCCACCAGCGCGGGAGATGCTATGTTGAGGGCCATTAGATCAGCCTGATACCCAACCGCTATACACCCGGTCTTTCGTTGCAGCGCCTGCGCACCGCCTTGCAAAGCAGCTTCAAATAAAACCCTGCCTGTCGACTGGCCTTTTGTGGCATAGACCGACCGGCTTCGATCACGCAAGCGCTGAGAGTATTCGAGCGTGCGTAGCTCTTCACTCAGTGCTATGCGCACATTGGAATCGGTACCAATGCCCCATGCGCCATTGTGCGCCTGATAGTTTTTACCATCGAATATGCCGTCACCCAGATTAGATTCAGTGATTGGACACAAACCTGCCACTGCACCAGTTTGCGCCAGACGTGAGGTCTCGTGCGCTAGCATCTGCGTTGCATGAACTAAGCACCAGGTGGTATCTACATTGTGATTATCGAGCAACCATTCAACGGGTCTGGCACCGTAGGCGACAATCAGCTCGTCAACTTCTGCCACCTGCTCCGCTACATGGATATGAAACGGGCGCTTCGCAACCAACGATGAGGCTTCTTTTAAAGATGCCTTGCTGACAGCTCTAAGCGAGTGCGGTGCAACGCCTATGTTGGCATTGGCCCTCGGTTTGGAATTAACCGCCGCAATAATTGCGCTGGCCTGTTGAAACAGATTGCTATAGTCATCAAAGCTGTTGCCAAAGCGATATTGACCGCCAGACAGCGCGCGACCATCACATCCTCCCTGCTCGTACAGCACAGGCAACAGTGTGAGACCAATGCCACTCTGCTCAGATGCCGCGACTATACGCTCACACATTTCTGCGCGATTTGCATACGGCTTTCCATCTGCCTGATGGTGCAGGTAATGGAACTCTCCCACCGAGGTGTAGCCAGACTCAAGCATTTCCATTTGCCCGTATGCTGCTATCGATTCAACATCGTCCGGCGTCAGCTTATCGAGAAATCGGTACATCAGCTTGCGCCAGCTCCAGAAGGAATCCTGCGGGTCATCGCCACGGGTTTCTGTCATGCCTGCCATCGCACGCTGAAACGCATGACTATGCAAATTCGGCATTGCCGGTAACAACAGACCAGTCCTTTCACCGCATGGCGCTTGATCGGCGATCACCGCGATTATCTGGCCAGCGTCATCGATATCCACACGGACTCGCGATTGCCAACCCTCACTGGTCAATGCCTGCTCAGCCCAGATGCTGCCCGCTGCCGCGGGTACGCCAGCGTTACTCATCATTGGCCTCATAATTCGGGGGTTTATAGCCCAATCTGTCACTCATGGGTGGGTTGACTCGGAATATGTATGTACATATAATTTTATTATGTATGTACATAATGTCAATTGTTCTTATAGCAACCTATTCGCTTGCCGGTGTTTCTTGCCAGTGATTAGTGGCTGGTCGGCAGCCTATCTGGCACGAACACATAGAGTGACGCGTAGCAGCGGTACTCTGCCCGGCACAAGTTAATCCTGGTTACCCAGTGTGGAAAAGACAATGAAAGACCAGCAACTCACCAATGCAGTAGTAGCCAGTTGTGACAACAGTTCGATCGAGTACGGGCTGATTAAAAATGCAACGGTGGTGGTGAAAGATAATACCGTGGCCTGGTGCGGCAGCTCCGCAGACATTCCCGAACAATTCCACACACTGCCCGAACGAGACCTGCACGGACGCCTGCTGACACCGTCACTTATTGACTGCCACACACACATAGTCCACGGCGGCCACCGGGCACCCGAGTTTGAGCAGCGATTGCAGGGTGCAAGCTACGCAGAGATTTCAGCAGCCGGCGGTGGCATTGTTTCAACCATGTCTGCGACCAGAGCCGCAAGCGTGGACGATCTGGTTGAATCGGCCCTGCCTCGCGTCGATGCACTGTTGGCAGAAGGGGTTTCAGTTATTGAAATCAAGTCGGGCTATGGGCTTGATATTGACACTGAATTAAACATGCTTCGCGCCGCACGAAAAATTGGCACCATAAGACCGGTCATTGTTAAAACCAGTTTCCTTGGCGCCCATGCAGTACCCGCCGACTACAAAGATCGCGCCGATGAATATATTGATAACGTGTGTATACCCGCTCTTGAAGCAGCACACAACGAGTCACTGGTGGATGCAGTCGATGGCTTTTGCGAGTCAATCGCCTTTGATACCAGTCAGATAACACGCGTTTTTGAAAAGGCCCAGTTTCTTGGCCTGCCGGTAAAACTACATGCAGAACAACTGACACTGTCCGAAGGTGCAAAGCTTGCCGCCACTTACAACGCCCTGTCCGCTGATCACCTTGAATATCTTGACGAGTCCGGTGTAGAAGCAATGGCAGCAAGCGGCACAGTTGCGGTGTTATTGCCAGGTGCATTCTATACCCTGCGAGAGACTCAACATCCGCCGCTAGACCTGTTCCGCAAGCACGGCGTGCCGATTGCCATCGCCACAGACTGCAACCCAGGGTCTTCTCCGCTTGCCTCTTTGTTATTAACGATGAATATGGCCTGCACCCTTTTCAGACTAACACCCGAAGAAGCACTGTGCGGTGTAACCCGTGTTGCAGCTCAGGCACTGGGCATAACCGACCGAGGCGTTATTGCTGAGGGTAAGCAGGCAGACTTTGCGCTTTGGAATGTATCTCATCCAGCGGAGTTGTGTTACCGCATCGGCTTTAACTCTTTACTTGAGCGGATCGTATAGGTAACTATCGCCATGACTCATCTTGTACTGACTCCCGGTGCCACCACCATTGAGCACTTAAAAAAAGTTATTGAAGACCCTCACTGCACAGTCGAACTTGCGCGTGAATGCAAACCACAGGTTGACCGGGCAGCCGCCGTGGTCGACAGCGTAGTCAAAGCAGATACTGCGGTTTATGGTGTAAACACCGGGTTCGGTAAACTCGCGAGCGTTCGAATTGCCAGTGAAGACTCAGCAGCGCTGCAACGTAACCTGATCCTGTCTCATTGTGCCGGTGTGGGTGATACCACCGACGCCACTATAGTCCGATTGATGATGGTATTAAAACTCCTGTCACTGGGGCGCGGCGCATCCGGTGTACGCTGGCAGCTGGTACTGTCAATTGAAAATTTACTTAACGCAGGTGTGCTACCGCTTGTGCCATCTCAGGGGTCAGTCGGTGCATCCGGTGATCTGGCTCCGCTGGCACATTTTTCAGCAGTACTGATGGGTGAAGGCGAAGCGTTCTACGAAGGTAGGCGGCAGCCAGCGAACGATGCCCTTCAGGCGGCAGGCCTTACACCTATAGAACTGATCGCCAAGGAGGGTCTGGCACTCATCAATGGCACACAGTTTTCAACCGCCGCATCACTGGTTGCCCTTTGTGTTACATGGAAGCTTGCCAACACTGCCATAATTACGAGCGCCCTGTCGACCGATGCGATCATGGGTTCAACAGCGCCGTTGCAACCTGCAATACACGAGCTTCGCGGCCACCAGGGTCAAATAGAGGTTGCAGCAAGTATGCGCGCACTGATGAACGGATCGGGAATTCGTGAGAGTCATCGCGAAGAAGATACTCGTGTACAGGACCCCTACTGCATCCGCTGCCAGCCACAGGTAACCGGCGCCTGTATTGAATTACTTCGCTTTGCCGCATCAACTTTGCAAACCGAAGCCAATGCAGTCACAGACAATCCGTTAATCATACCCGCTGAAGACACAGAAGAGCCCGGCTGCGGTGAGGTTTTTTCCGGCGGTAATTTTCATGCCGAACCGGTGGCGTTCGCGGCCGATCAGATTGCTATTGCGATTGCAGAAATCGGTGCCATCGCACAGCGTCGAGTCGCATTAATGGTAGACCCGGCGCTGTCCTTTGATTTGCCTCCGTTTCTGACACCGGAGCCTGGCCTCAACTCCGGCTTTATGGTGGCAGAAATAACCAGCGCTGCGTTAATGAGTGAAAACAAACATCTGGCCAACCCCTGCTCCACCGATTCAACACCGACCAGCGCCAATCAGGAAGATCACGTTTCGATGGCGGCACATGGCGCTATGCGGCTGCGCAGGATGAACCAGAATCTTACTCATATACTGGCCATAGAACTACTGTGCTCAGCAAGAGGCATAGAGTTTCGCGCGCCGCTTTTCACCAGTGAGCCCTTACAAGCGGTAATCACAACACTGCGCAAAACAGTCAGCACACTGGTGGACGACAGATACATCTCTACCGATATTGAAAAAACCAGCCAACTGATTGCTGACGGGCAGCTGATTAAATCCTGCAAGCCGGTTTCGTTACCGGTGTTACTAACCTGACCCATGCACAGCAACTATAAAATTAAATTGAAGAGTCTCCCATGAGTGAAAAAACATGAGTGAAAAAAACCGATCACGCAAGAACACTCGTGATGTATACCCACCCACCGGTCCCGATATCACCGCACTAAGCTGGCAAACGGAAGCCCCGATGCGAATGCTCATGAACAACCTGCACCCGGATGTTGCAGAGAACCCCCATGAGTTGGTCGTCTATGGTGGCATAGGCAGAGCAGCGCGAAGCTGGGAAGATTTTGACGCTATCGTTAGCAGCCTTAAAACACTTAGTGACGATGACACGCTGCTGGTTCAGTCCGGCAAGCCGGTCGGTATTTTTAAAACCCACAAAGATGCGCCACGCGTGCTGATAGCCAATTCCAACCTGGTTCCCCACTGGGCGACCTGGGAGCACTTTAACGAGCTCGATCGTCAGGGGTTGATGATGTATGGCCAGATGACAGCCGGCTCATGGATATACATTGGTACACAGGGCATTGTTCAGGGCACTTATGAAACCTTTGTAGAAGCCGGAAGGCAGCACTACGATGGCAACCTGACCGGTAAATGGATTCTTACGGCAGGCCTCGGTGGCATGGGTGGCGCGCAACCACTTGCCGCTGTTATGGCAGGCGCCTGCTGCCTTGCCGTTGAATGTGACCCCGAACGTATAGAGATGCGCCTGCGTACAAGATACCTGGACGAAAAAGCAAACACACTTGACGAAGCACTTGAAAAGATAGCCGCATGGACTACAGCCGGAGATGCCAAGTCAGTGGGCTTGTTAGGTAATGCCGCTGATATATTTCCAGAGCTTGTTAAGCGCGGTGTCAGACCTGACATCGTGACCGATCAAACCTCTGCACACGATCCACTGCACGGCTACTTGCCACAGAACTGGACTATTGATCAATGGCACACACAACAGGAGCGTGATCCTTCTGCCGTCGAATCTGCCGCTCGTGCATCAATGAAGACGCATGTAAAAGCCATGGTCGACTTTTGGGATCAGGGCGTCCCGACACTCGACTACGGCAATAACATCAGACAAGTGGCTCTCGACGAAGGCCTTGATAACGCCTTTGCATTTCCGGGATTTGTTCCGGCTTACATACGCCCCTTATTCTGTCGCGGTATCGGACCGTTTAGATGGGTTGCACTGTCAGGCAACCCGGAAGACATTTATAAAACCGATGCAAAAGTGAAAGAAATTATCCCCGATGATCCACATCTTCATCACTGGCTGGACATGGCGCGAGACAGAATAGAATTTCAGGGGTTGCCGGCTCGCATTTGTTGGGTAGGTCTGGGACAACGACACAAACTGGGCCTGGCGTTTAATGAGATGGTGAAAAACGGCGAACTGGAAGCACCTGTTGTGATCGGTCGCGATCACCTTGACTCAGGTTCAGTCGCATCACCAAATCGCGAAACAGAATCGATGAAAGACGGTTCAGACGCCGTATCAGACTGGCCGCTGCTTAACGCTTTGTTGAACTGTGCGAGCGGCGCGACATGGGTATCTCTCCACCACGGTGGCGGCGTCGGCATGGGTTTTTCACAGCACGCAGGGATGGTGATTTGCGCTGATGGAACTGATGAAGCAGCAGCCAGGCTTGAACGCGTACTGTGGAACGATCCTGCAACCGGGGTAATGCGACACGCAGACGCGGGCTATGAAGAGGCAATCGATTGTGCTCGTGAACAGGGCTTAACACTTCCCGGTATTCTTAACTAACCCCAGTACACTAGCCCGAGTGCGTTATACATCCACTCTGGATGTTACGCATTCAGCGTTTCCACAAAAGCACCTAATTCATCCACCTCTTCTTTCAGGTATTTATTGGAATGCAGGTACAGGTTTTTGCCTTCTTTCTCAAAGAACTCTATGTAGTACTTGAACGACACCAATTGCTTTTTATCCAAACCGTCCGCCGATTCTGTAATCTGACCGAGAGTTTGCGAAAGCTTAACTCCGCTTATCTCTCCATCCAAATAGTCCTGAAGGGACTGGGTCACTGTTGTTGTATCTATTTTCATGTCTGGTTTTCTATTCTAATGATGGTGGTAAGTTTCTTACTCTGACAGGTTTATTGCAAGCATACGGAAGCAGGCATAATTCTTGTGCCCTTGTCGTGGCCTGCGCCTAAATGCGGCAGGACCTTGCATCCTCTGTATTGTCTGACGCCCGCTATGCCTGCGTTTTTCCGCCTTAGTTACTCCTGTAGTTTTTGAAGGTATTCTTCCGCAATACTCACATAGTTTTCCCTGCGTGTATCTTCAAATTTCTCAGCAGTTCTCACCATCATAGCCCAGCGTGGGTTTTTGCCTAAACTCGCAGAGTGTTTGATAATCCAGCGCCAGTACAGAGCATCCCAAATATTACACCACTCGCCTTTTGGATAATGGCTCATTTTACGAACGTAGTTTGAACCAGAAAAATAGGGTTTGGTTGTTATCAAACCACCGTCAGCATTTTGGCTCATGGCGTAAACATTGGTCACCATCACCCAGTCATAACTGTCTATGAATAATTCCATAAACCATCGGTAAATGGCATCTGGTTCTATTTCACACAAGAACATAAACCCACCCAATACCATTAGACGCTCAATGTGGTGACAATACCCGGTTTCTACTATCCGACCTATCGCATTATCAACAGGTGGCATGCCCGTGGTGCCTGTATAGAACACGTCAGGCATAGGGTTATGATGCTTCCAGTGGTTGGCGGTTCGCATCGGTACACCCAGGTCAGTGTAAGTTGCGCGCATGAACTCACGCCAACCGATAATCTGCCGCACAAAACCTTCAACACTTGCTATGGGTGTGTTGTTTTTTCTAGCGTGCTGAAGAGCGGCAGTTACTATTTGGCCCGGTGTTAGTAGCCCGGTATTGAGCATTGGCGTTAGTATGCTGTGATAGAGCCAATTTTGGTCTTCTACTATCGCATCTTCGTAGGGGCCAAACTCAGAGAAACGTTTTATTAGAAATTCATCTAGCCAGCCTTGTGCCTGTTCATGCGTGTGCGGATACAGTAACGGCTGTGAAACTTTACCGGCAATTGCATTCGGGAACTTGCTTGCAACATAATTTTTTGCTTCTATTGAATAGACTGTTTCATCAGCAAACACAAGTTCCGGCAGTTCAGGTACTTTTTTCTTCGGCAGCTTTTTTCGATTCTCATCATCGAAGCTCCATTTGCCACCGGTTGGTTGTTGCTTAGAATCTACCAGTATGTTTAGACGCTGCCGCTGCCATTTATAAAAATCGGCCATGAACCAACGTTTCCTGCCAGCACGGTATTCAACGTTTTGCTCTTCACTATTGATAAAGCCCGGGCTGTCTAACCAGGCAAGCGTAACACTTGCTTCAGCACAGCTGACTAATAGTCTTTGGCGCAGTGCGTAGTCTGCAACGTCACAGACATAAATCTCGGCTGCACCCTGCTCTTTCAGGCGTTGTACCAGTTGATATGTCGATGACTCTTTTTTGTCATGCTCTACGTAGCTTACTGTGTAACCTTCGTCTGACAACGCCGCAGCATAGTGCCGCATACTAGCTCTGTACAGCATGAGTTTTTGGGAGTGAAAGGTTATTGGGTATTGTTTATCGTCACCAAAAAACAATGAATCTTCACAAATAACAATCTGTTGCGGCTTATGAGCAAAACCAGGATGGTCTTCGAATAGCTGATGTGGAAAAATCAGTAGCACTTTCATCTTAAATATTAACAACCCACAGTATTATATTAATCAACTGCTATGTTTCCTGAATTTCTTGTAGATCACAACATTATTCGACAACGCATCGATAGTATTAAACCATCAAGCTATGCACGCACTCGCAATCATCTTTGTTGGTAAGGAAGCACAGCTGTTCCCGCATAAGCTTGATAATATTCATATTATTAGCCGTGAGTACCACGCGCCAAGACACTGACCAACCGGTAGAAACGGGTGCTAGGATCGATGCCGCTAGTGTACTGGAACAAATAGAGTGTGCATTTGAGAGTTCGTCATTTGGTTTGCAACAAGGCGAAGCTCGCAGGCAATAGTTATTCTCTTTTCAAGAGCTTCAACGCAGTGGCAAGCCTAATGCCGAGCTCCCGCAGGG
>CALGJU010000172.1 GCA_937928685.1 uncultured Granulosicoccaceae bacterium | reverse complement strand
TCATACCTCGAAAATGCAGACAATGTTCGCTGCAGCGTGGCCGGTTCAAGACTATCCACGGAAAAGAAAAATTCCATCTCATTGAGCCTGCTATCAGGTTCAATGAGATGCAAATGCAACCCACCCTTGCCATCAAGATCTGCGGCCAGCGTATTGTTTATTATTTTCTTTATGACGGGCGCCCAATCGGTTTTCTTATCAACCGCGGAAAACGACAACCCACCGAAACGCTGCAATGAATCAGCAATTAACGCATCAAGGTTGTCAGTATTTGAGAAATCCATGAATTCGAATATTTCATGCAGCAACTGCCCGGTTTGCGCGCCGGCAGGCAACGATGATATCAACTGTTCATCTACATCGCTGGCCACCCCTGCCACAGGCTCTGGCTCATCAATTTCCCCGGCGCTTGCCTGATCATGATCGGGCAGATCGTGATCCTCACCACGCAGCAATCCGGTATAACTGGTCAGCCCCCAGCGTTGATTTATTCTGGCAGTAAACGCTGGCAACGACAACGCCCCTGCCTGCAGCGATTCCTGAAAGAACACATGATCCTGAACCATATCAGTGATTTCAATACTGCCTTCTGAACCAAGCGCAACACGCTGCAGATCAGATCGCATCTGGTGTAGATCAGCGGTAGCGCTTTGATCAAGCTCATGGTGAAGTAGATACCAAAGCGCTGATTTTTTAACTAGCTTGGTATTACCCCAATACATCACACAGTGAGATTTCGCCCTCGTCAGTGCCACGTACAGCAAGCGCAGCTCTTCGGACATATTTTCCTGCTCTTGCAAAACCCTGTGATTGTCTTTGTCGTCAGAGCCAAGATCAATTACCGTACGCAGTACTTCCCTATCGTGAAACACAACAATCTCTTGTGACTTGCCAAGCTTCAGACTCCACGGGAATGGTATATACACCACCGGATATTCCAACCCCTTACTCTTGTGCATAGTAACTATCTGCACCAGGCCTTCATCACTCTCAAGACGAAGTAAGAGCGCATCATCACCAGGTTGACTATGATTAATTTCATTTTGCAGCCAGTGCAGCAGCTCTTCTATAGAGGCTATTTCACGCGACTGTATCTGCAGCAACTCCGCCAGTTGCAACAGGTTGGTTATTCTCTGTTCACCATCAGGGCTCAGCAATAACCTTGACACGATATTGAGTTCGAGCAACAGATGCTGCAAAGCATGCATAAACCCTCGCTCTGACCATAACTCTCTGGCCGCAATAAAGTGACCGATAGTGCGGTCCCACAAAGCCTCATCACACAGAAGGCTTTCCATATCACTGGAATTATAGCCAACCAGGCTTGTTACCAGTGCTGAGCGAACCCGGCCCTCACGGCCAGGGTATGCCATCGCTTCAAGCACCGACAAAAGCGCTATCGCCTCCACCGATTGAAACACCGTATGATTCGGCATACTGACACTGCGCACGCCGGCACGCCGCAGCGCTTGTTGCATCACATTGGCTTCGAAGTGCGAGCGAACAAGCACGGCGATATCCGCAGAGCAGACCGCCGAGCCATTGATAGTGGCAGACCCTGCAGACCCATCGTTCAGCAAGCCTGCTATTTCCGCCGCACAGGCATCTGCTACCACATCCATTGATTGTGCGAATTCCGCGTTATCAAACAGACAAAGCTTCATCGGCACCACAGACTGCCCGTCTCTTATCAACTCATAGCGCTCATTGGACGCGGAGGCATTCACCGGGTTAAACGGTATTTGCTCAAACACAAAAGCCTGCTGGCGATCCTTAAACAGGCAGTTAACAGCATTGACCATTGCAGGAGTAGATCGCCAGTTCGTGCTCAGCGTACAAGACCGCTGAGCCTCATTAACAGCCGACATATAAGTAAACACATCAGCACCGCGCCAGGAATAGACGGCTTGCTTCGGATCGCCAATCATGAAGAATCCACATTCGGACTGATCTGCATAGACGGCATTAAAAATTCGATATTGCTCTGCGTCTGTATCTTGAAATTCGTCTATCAGTGCATAGGGCCAAAGCTGCCTGATTTTTTCAGCCAATGCAGCACCATTTATACCGCTGAGCGCTCGATCAAGGCGTGTCCTCATGTCTTCAAAATGAATCAAGCCAGAGTCACTCTTGTAGCGATCAATATGCTCGATGAGATATTCACGCGCTTGCATAATGGCTGCGATCTTTTGCCATTTAATATAGTGATTAAAGCGATCTTCAAAACCATCGCACAGTTGAAAAAATCGATGTGTAGGGGGATCAAAATTCTTTTTTGTTTTTCCGCAAATCCATTCTTGCGTAACCAGTTTAAATCGATCTTTTGGCGGCAATCTCTTAGGCAAATGATCTGACTGCATGGCAGTTTTAACCCAGCTAATCACTTGCGCTTTCGATTCGTCTTTGTATGAGTTTTTATTCAAAACACCAGCTTCATCAGAAAAGACATTGAGTATGCGTTTTGAATTATTCCTCCAACAGCTGGCCATTTCCCGGTACTGAGCCATCAAGGCAGCCGCCGCCTTAGCCACATCACTTTCATTGAATTCAGGTATGCAAACAGCCTCCCTCATTCTTGTCACGCTTTTGAGCTTATCGAGCAGATCATCCGGCGTCTTAGCCAGCGCCAACAAATTATCAATTTGAAATGCATCGCCGCTACCAACTACCTGACGCCAGTAGTCTCTGGCAACTTCACGCCGTATGTCCGTATCATCAGCGATCAACTCAATACGCATGGGTAGACCACTTTCAAATGCAAAGTCTTGCAATACACGCAGACACAGTGCATCAATGGTGTAGACCGACAAATCATCAAGCCGTGCCACTGCATCACCAATGAGTTTAAGTGCCGCATCGGGATCAACTGTAGCAATTAATTCTGCAAGCAATTCATCATCAGAGGAATTCATGGTGCCGGGATAGCGTAACCATTGATGCGCCAGATGAAGTCGGTCAGTCAGTTTAATGCGCAACTCTTCGGTTGCGGCAATCGTAAACGTCACCACCAGAATACGTTCAATGCTTACCTGCCTTTGCAGTAACAGCCGTAAAAACAATGTGGTGATGGTGTAGGTTTTACCTGTACCGGCACTGGCTTCAATCAGTGTGGAACCCGTTAGCTCAAGCTCCAGAGGTTTCAGCAAATTCATCCGCCTGCCCCTCCAGACTGCTCTTCTGCCTCGAGCTGTTCCTGCTCAAGCTCAAGCTGCTCTTTGGCAGCAGGTATTATTTCGCGATGATCCATTAGTGGTTGAAAAACAGCCAGCGCCAGATTCGCAAACTCTTCGCCGATCGGATCATCCGCACCACGCCATACAATGCTATTGGAAGGCTCGAGACTTTCTGCATAATCACCGCTATACCAGGACTTAAAAGCCTGCTTCGCACCACTATCAAGTGCCTCTGACTCTGCAAATGCCTGCGATGATTTCGGAAAGAACGGCTCTGGTCGCAGCAAACACTGATGGCGCAGCTCCAACAATCGAGTTAAACACTGCAGCGGGTTCTCGACCGGCCTGAACAGCAGAGTCTCATCGGAAAATACATAGACGCTTCTCTTCGGCACTTTTACGGGGAGCGCACACAGGCAAAGGTGATGAATCCAGATCGCCAGGGTATATTTAGCCCGATTGCCGCCAAACCGCCATTGAAACAATCCATTGCGTTGCACATGTGGCAAGTGACCGTGCAAAGCAAACACCCCTACCTCAAGATCTACTTCGAGTGGCTGAATCACTTCAGACTCATGGCGTAGAATCCTGTTATCTAACGCCATCGCTGTCACTAAGCTCTGTTCAAACAACAAGTCACCGTTCAGGCCTTCCGGCAATACCCCTTGTGCAAATAGAGTTTGCCTTACTGTCTCTTTGGGCAAGGTTTTACAATGACGAAGCACTTGTTGATTGACCTGCCATTGCTCGAGAGAGTTTAAATCGAATTGCTCAGCAGTCTGCAACTGCGATTCGGTATACGGCAGCCTCACTTCCAGACGTTGAAACAAAAAGTGCTTTGACGGATCAATGTAGAAATCAACCAGCTCGTTTATCTGCACCTGCCGCGATGGCTCATCTAAAATACTCCGCGGCGACAAAAACGCTGGCGCAGCACTTGACGGCACTGTATTAGCCGCATCGAACCAGTGAGGCTTATAACCTACAAGCCTGTGGTTGGTATCATTAAAATAGCGCTTGCTAAACGGTTGCAAAGGATGCTGTACAACAGTGACACCGTCAGTGTTTTCGCCTTGCCCGCCGCGCCGCTGATAACTTCCGTTAATATACGCCAACATCTCTGTGACAACCGTAGACGATGCTTTCTCCGAGTTATCACGAATATCTCTGCCGGTATAACTAATGTAAAAAACCTCTCGCGCAGACAACAGCGTTTCAAGAAAAAGATAACGATCATTATTACCTGCAACGCGATCACCGCGGCGCGGCTTTTGAGACATTAAGTCAAATGACATTGGTCTGTAGTCACGCGGGAAGTCGCCAGCATTCATACCTAACAAGCAAACTACCCGGAACGGTATTGATCGCATAGGCACCATATTAGAAAACGTGACGCGCCCGGTTAAGAACTGACGCACGCTACTGGCATCTTCAAGAATTGAATGCACCAGCTCAATCAGTACAGTCATTTTAATTGGACTATCACTGTCACCCGATTCAGATAATGCTGCTAATAATCCATCTCGAAAACTTTGCAGTGCATGACGTTCACTGTTATCAGGGTCAAAAAATGCTTCCGTGAGTTGATCGAGCTCTTGCAGCCAATCTAAAGGCAGCTGTTCCGCTTTCAGGCGTTTGCGCCAATGGCGACACAGATCGATAATGAGCTGTAACTTTTCAAGCTGATCGCTGTCTGTACCTTCTATATCACTGTAGGGCGCTATGCCTTCATACAGATTGACTCCCGACGCTGGCAACGCGTATCCCACAAACATGCGCTGAAGACCAAATTGCCAACTGTTGCTGTCAACGCCCGGCAGGCCGAGCTCAGCCCGCATATCTGCATCAAGAGACCACCGTATTCCGCTCTCTTGTATCCATTGCTGCAATCTATTCAAATCAGATCGCTCAAGCTTGAACTTTCGACGAATTGCCGGCACCTGAAGCAGCGCTACAATATCCGTTGACTCAAACCTTGACTGTGGCAATTGTAAAAGTGTCACAAATGCCTCAAGCAACTGCTGTTCTGAACGCAAGCGACGATCAGAGATTGACCATGGAATGTGTTGATTGTGAGGCACAGTACCAAATGTCGCGTCAATGAAGGGTGCGTACCGGTCTATATCGGGCGCCATCACAATCACATCGCGCGGCACAAGGCGCTCTTGAGTAGAAAATAAACTCAGTAGCTGATCATGCAGAATTTGCACTTCACGCAACGCACTGTGCGCGCTATGAATTTGAATAGAGTGATCATCCGCATCAAGCACCGCACCTGAGCCATCACTATTGTCCTGCAGGAGCAGAATATCCCGTTGTAAACAGCTCAACAGAGAATCGTCCGACGGCTCAATAAAGGACTCCGTCTCCTCCACCTGACGCTCAAGCAGCTGATCCAGGAACGCCTGACCCGCGTGCCCCCAGGAGGCCAGCATCGGATTGCCAATATCAAGCAGACCGATAGGATCCGACGCTTCATCTGCTGGCTCCTTTATCTCTTGCTTCCGGTACGCCTTTGCACGACGGCGAGCCTGAGATTTTTCAGTTTGAATATCAGCCCAGTATTCCAGACACGGGTTTAAGTAATAAAGACTTATCCGGGTATGCGTACCGAGCCACTGCAACAGATCAAGGTATACCGGCGGCATATCAGAAAGGCCGAATACAGAGACACGCTCCGGCAGCTTTGATCGTACTTCGACACCTGCAGCCTCAGACTTGCTCATACTCAACAGTCTGTTTCTGATATCACCCCAATTGTATGTTGCATTATTGCTTGCAAGCGCACGCCACAACACTGCCTGCCAGTGCACTTCCTTACCTTGCTGCCACAGATCAATCAGCTCCGGGCGATAGATTAAATACTGATCAAATGTTGCAGCGATTCTGCCAGCCAACTGAAAGCGTTTGAGCCCGTCTACATCATCTGCCAGGTACTGGTTTAATTCATCAAAAACAGACTGAGACAAAAATTCCGGCAGCACGTTAAAGACGCGCCATTGCAGTTGCATGGCGGTAGGGGTTGGCGAGTTCGGCAGATCATCCAACCAACAGCCAGCGGCCTGCCAGAGAAAATTTCCGGGAGCAATAAATTTCAGGTTGGCACTGATGCCATCGCGCTCTGCTATTTGCTGCGACAACCAGCGCGACATTCCAGGGTTCTGCACCACAATGACTTCAGCAACAAACGGATCACCACGATTAATCTGAGCCAACAGCTGCGCAAGCAGGCTTTCAAGATAATTACTGCTGTGTACGTGAAGCATTTTACTCCGGTAATCCGGCAGACGCTGCGCGTGCCGCTGTAGATTCCACAGTGGAAGTCAAACTCAAATGATACCAGCTTTTACTGTGAGATCAGCGCTGTAGCTAGTGTACTGGAACAAATAGAGTGCACATATGAGTCAATCAAAGTGTCTAATTTTAATAGATAATCACCTCCTAAACTTGAAGGCATTTACTTGAAAGGAACAACTAATCGGGATGGCCGGGCGGGATGGCTAGGCGACACGACCGGTGGCTGTCACGACAATAATCGACTCAAAGAAAGTGACTTGTCCGCCCTCCTCCACCGCGTTGTCCTGTCGATCAACTCGTATATCAATCCCTGTACCACCCGCAGCAGTGGCTTTGTTAACCGCAAGCTCCGTGGCCATTTCAATAGCCCATTCAGCTCCGGGCTCCAGGCCATCAAACTCCCGTTGTTGTTGAGGTGCATGGACCAATACTCTTTTGTTGCCAGACACAGGCGAAATAGTTATTTGCGCAGATTGCCTTACCACCCCCACCACCGCCCCGATCGCGTTAGCGACCTCAGCATGCTCAGGCACAACCACTTCAGCGTCCATGAATCTGGTGATAGGTGGATAAAAACTTTGCGCAGGCGCACCAATACCAATCACTGGAACATTTAACCGGGCTGACATACCAAGCCAGTTGTCATTATTGTTAGATTCATCCTTCGCTGTATCAGCACTGGCAAACATACTTTCGAGCAAGGCCCTGTTGCGAGCGTGTAGTGGCTTGCCGAACACTCCATTGGCGTCATTGATCATCGCAGTCATTAGACACAGCGCTGATTGGCGCGACATTTTAGACAACATACTTTCACTGAACGCTGTGGCATCAGGCCAGCTTCTGCCTAAATTAAATTTGCTATACCTGCTCAACAGTGTTGCACCCATCACAGAGGCCTCAGGCGACCAATCACTTTGCCAACCACACACATGTGCCGCATCGGTCGGTGTAAACCCTGCGAGCGTCAAGACTCCCATCTCGATCAATCGCTTCATTGCCAATGAAAAATGACGCTCTGCAAAAACAGACTGCATGGATTGTGGGTGGCTTTTTACTTCATTGATCAATGACCGCTGCTGACCGGTTAACCGCACTGCATCACCGGGATCGGACTGCAACACAATGAACCGGGCCATATTGGTCTTTGTCCAGGGCGCCTCTATGAATGCCTTAAGCTCTGTTAGCACAGCGGGGTAACGCGCTGCCAATACACACAGCGGCATCACTTTGTGCGGCCCTATTGTAAAATCACGTTGTTCTCTGTCGTATAGCACTTCACTGTCACCACCCAGACCATGGGTATCAATCTTTACGGCCTCTACCATGGTGCGCCAACCGTTAACACTGGCACCTTCACTGCTCAGCAGTGGCTGGCCGTTTTTAATCAAAGCCACGTCAGTCGTGGTCCCCCCCACATCAGACACTAACATGTTCGGCCGATCGGCCAGAAACTGGGCGCCAACAACACTTGCAGCCGGACCGGACAAAATCGTTTCAACCGGTGAATGTTCTGCGAAATCTGAGCTCACCAGAGTACCGTCTCCCCGCACCACCATTAACGGCGCTTCAATACCATGCGCATTCATTGTCGACCGAGTGGCGACTATTAGGTTTTTTATCAGGGGAATCAAGCGCGCATTGATCAGTGCGGTTAGTGCTCGACGAGGCGCGTCCAGTGATGCACTCAGCTCATGCCCGCAGGTGACTGGAAGTCCGGTCACCTGGATAAGCTTTTCTTTTAACACCACCTCATGAGCCGGGTTGCGAACGGAAAACATGCCGGAAATTGCCACCGCTGAAATTGAACTACCCAAGGCTTCGATTTTATCTACCACCGCTTTGACATCAAGCGGACAATTTTCCTGCCCCGCTGCATCATGGCCACCGTCAATCATGATCACCGGCATATCCCGAGAAGCTTCGTCGAGATTAGCGAGTGCAAGTTGCGATGACCGGTACCCCATCAGCACCAACGCAGCCTTTGCTCCATGTCCCTCTACGATGGCATTGGTAGCGAGAGTAGTTGACAGGCACACCAGACTGATTGCCTTCGGATCACGCTCACCAAGAGTTTTACCAATAGATTCAGTGATACCTTCTATCAGGTTGTGACGGGTAGTCAGAGATTTTGATTTCTCGACTACCGTTTGAGTTACGCCGTCTACCAGCACGGCGTCAGTGTAAGTACCACCTGTATCTATACCGAGACGCAAACTCATCGCATGCCAACCTTAAACGAGAACAGTGAGTGAGGCTTACCCCACCGACACTTCAGAGCACGAATAGTGACATTTTGTCAGCCGCGGGATTCCTCACAAGCGACCACTGATTACCTACCCATTCCAGTTCACATTTTTAGCACACCATCAGATGAATTCAGTCACCACAAGTGAGCTAATTTCATTCGAATTTCAATACCATAAACCACGCAAACTCATGTAACTTCACCATAAAACGCAACTCACGGCGACTTCATACTGTGAGGATCTTGTCGCTACTCCACTAGACATGAAAAAACTCTCCGGCCTAACGTTCATTGAGCTGATCATCGTGCTAGCTATTGTGGGCATTCTGGCCGCTTTGGCGGCACCCGATTTCGGCGCAATTGTGCGTAATAGCCAGCTGAAAACCACCTACAGCACTTTTGCAGGAATACTAGCTACTGCACGATCGGAGGCCGGCAACAGAGAATCCGCGATCACTCTCTGCGTGAGCACCAACGGACGCAATTGCACGACAGGAAAATGGTCCGATGGCTACCTTGCCTTTATAGATCTGGACGGAGATGCGACTGTCGACACTGACGACGAGATTCTCAGATACGAACCACCGATCTCGGGTGTCACCATTACTGCTACCTCTGCCTTCACCGACTCCATCACCGTCGCTCCACGCGGCAGTATGCGTAGCGCAGGCACTTTCGTTTTCTGCACACCCGATGGCGAGATCACTGCCAACTCACTTAACAAGTCACTTAACCTGTGGGCCACCGGACTGGGACGCCAGGCAAGGGATAGAGCCGGCGACAGGGACTCAATCGTTGGGGGCAGCGAAGACTCAGCTAATCCCAGATGCCTGTTTTATCTCCACGGCTATCGAGCGTTAAATCATCAGTCAGTGGATGAGGCGCCTGAGCCACCGCTGTCATCGTGACACAGCGGATACGAGTAGCACTTGTGCTGCTGCTACAATCTGTATTTGTTGTTATGTAGTGACGACCACTATCGGTTGCTGGCTGGGCCGGTAAACCCAAGTCTGTTAAATCAGCTGTATAAGTAAGATTGCGACGATAATACTGCTCTTGTTTTTCCATCACATCCAGTAACAGCGCTGACGCCTCTACTCGCCCTGCTCTGACCAGGTAATTGGCGTAGGAGGGGTAACCGATGGCGGCTATTATGCCAATAATCGCTACAACGATCAGCAATTCGATCAGGCTGAAGCCCTTTTTATTTCTCACTTTAATAGCCATCTTTTTCTACCCACCCTGTGCGATGAAACCTTCTGAAAGGCGCTTGCCCGTCGGTGCCGAATAATTGATCTACCGACAGGAACTTATCGCCAGCTGAAACGCTAAAGCCGTCTGAGGTATCCACAAACTGACCACCGGGCTTCAGGCCCGAACCGACTACTACGTAGGGATCACCGAGATCCGTTGGAAGTACATTGTTCCCGTTCGGCAAACTGGTTAAATACAAACGGGTTTCGCCTAACCGAGGCTCACAATCCAACACCACCTCGTCCGGATCCGGTGGCATGTAGGAAATAGACAACACCCTGTTTCGATGAATGGTGGTTGGTTGCAGTATTTTTTCACCGCTCTCCAGTGTCCTGAAAAAACCATACTCAACACTGGGGGTACTCGTGGTATCACTGGCATCATGGAGCACATCAGGACTCGCTGTAATGACTTCATGATTGCCAGCACTATCTGTTACGTATCGATAGTCTGCTTGTCTTTCATCAGTTGTCGGGTTAACTCTATATGGCGCTTCATAGACCCATCTATCTTTAATTGCATATAAACTATTTTGATCAGGCTCAACGTGCAGCGGGCTGCTTCGCATGCCGGAACCGGTCAATAGCGTGTAATAAGCAGTGCTGAAACTGGTCCCACTGAGCACCGCATCAATAGGATTAAAAAATCGCAGTGATTGACCTGCCGGGGAAAGCGCTGCAATTTTACCACCCGCTTTATGCA
Source organism: uncultured Granulosicoccaceae bacterium (assembly GCA_937928685.1). Classification (GTDB taxonomy): domain Bacteria; phylum Pseudomonadota; class Gammaproteobacteria; order Granulosicoccales; family Granulosicoccaceae. The sequence goes on along the minus strand of CALGJU010000172.1, from coordinate 5,378 downwards.
GCTCACTTGCATCAGCGCCATTCTCATGAAAATCAACTCGCCAAACATCACCTGACATATCAATAAAATATAAAAGATCAATGTAACCATCAAGGTCACTGTCGATCGGAACAGGCGTCGAAGGTACACTGTGATCCATACTGTTATTCGGTGTGTCAAAATTAAGCGAATGATGATCACCTCTTCCTACTGACCAAATCAACTCACCTGTCTCTGGATCAACCAGGTATACCGCATTGCCATGACCATTAGCAGGCACAGTGAAGCTGTCGTAGTCAATGTCAACATCATCGTAAATCGGGTTATAACCGCCACTAAACATCAAGACATCTTTACTCTCACATGCATCGGGACACCCGTATTGGACACTCAACAACTGCGGTTTTGACCAGGTTTGCGCCAGATCAGCAAACCAATGCGCATCGTTGATATCGTCTCCATCAGTATCTTTATCAAACGGGCCATCTATTCCACCGTCAATTTTCCACATGACTTTAAACGGGTTTACTTTACTATGACCATTGGTCACATCAAGACCATAGACCCGGTCCCCACCGCGACGTTCTGTCATAAATAACCAGGCTTTATCAACCTCATAATCATAGATTGTTGTTGCAGCTCTGGTACTGTGTAGCGTGAACTCACCATCTAAACCGTACACATGATCTTGAGTATTTTCGTTATCAAAATATTTTTTGATATTAGGCAAATGCTCTTCAGGATGGTATGACCAAAGATGTGCGCCGTTTTCCGGATCAATGGCATTGAGCACTCCCATATTGTTACCGAAATAAAGCACCTCTGTACGCTCAGGCGGTGTAGCACCTTCATCCGCGCGGTAACTCAACAAGACCGGGCTATTATGCAAAGAATCAGCAGCGTATTGATGGCTTAGTGTACCGTCAACCTCTACATCTGAGCCAAGCGCCCATCCGATCAGAGTATCTCTCTCCGCCTCATCGGTAGCTTCAAGACTTGCCACGGTCACTAAATCTTTGACATCACTCTGAACCCTTATAGGCGTAGTAATTCCGCCTGCACCCGGGACCACACCCAAATCGGTATACCAGTAACGCTCATCAAAATCGGGCAATTCGGCAGCGAAACCACCATCCAAAACTTCTGCACCATCATCGGAAAGTGACCAAAGACTTCGAGAGTCAGGGTCCACAAATCCGGCATCATCAAAGACGGGCAGATCGTCAGCGTCAACCACTGTGGGCACACTGACGGTATCTCCACTAGCATCAACCACTTGATTGGTCACCAGCTTGTATTTTTTAATATTGCCATTCCACCGCACCGAGCCATACGGTTGAAACGGTGCATAAAACAACTCGTCACGGTGACGTCTTTGCTGGAAAGAATCTGTCGCTACAGTGGGCGCTGCAAAGGACGAACTGGTGCCGTCCAGAATAGATTGAAACGCATTACTTAGAGAATCGGCATCATCAACTTCAAAGTGCATACCACCGCCAGCTTCAGATAATGTCGTAAGCCAGGGGTCAGAGAAATCAAATCCGATGGTGTGAGTAACGATCTCGTTATCTGAGCTGTTCATGTAGCCCGACATCTCAGCACCACAAATACCCTGAATTTCCAGCCCCTCTTCGCCTCCCAAATCATCCACTATGAAGGTTGTCGCACAATTTCCCGTATTACCCGGGTATATCAAACCCTCCACATCGGCCACCACATCAACTTGAGCGGTTGGTGTGCCATCGGTAAGCAATACTACGTGGTTCTGCTGGCACTCACTGGTTATTGGAGAGTCATATTCTGCAGAGGTGTTATCCGTGGGTGTTTCGTGCAATTCACCGTTGAAATATTGGTTTGCGTACCACAATGCTCTGACGGTCGGTGTGCCACCATCAGCATCCAGACCGTTTATAAGCGTTATTAGTCCGTCACGATCATTCTCCACCGGTTCGATCTCACTGGCCAACCTCATCCGACTACTGGCACCAGAAAACAGGAAAACACCGACATTCACATTTTCTGTCGTCGGCAGCCAGTCGGTCAGTGCATTTTGCATCGCATTCAGTCGACTAATAGTCGTGGTGCCAGCGTTCTCATTCATTGATCCGGAAAGATCAAGAACAAACAGAATATTCGGTGGATAAGTTGTCTGGGAAAAAAATATTTCAGTATCATCGGCAAACACACCGGCACTAAAACTCCAAGACAGCGCCATACCAAAGATCGCGAACTGCGACTTCGCACCTCGAATTAGTTTGCAACGAAATCCAGCCTGATTGGAGAAAAAATTCATCACGATCAATACCTATGGCCAACAATATATATAGCGCTGCGTCTGAATAGACTTGATACTGCCGCGTCCGTCGTCCAGATCTGCCCGGGCATCTATGGTTCCGGATAACACATTGACCTTACCAATACTCTCACCCGGACAACTGAAGTGTTCAACCTGATTGCCGCTAATCTGAAGGTTACGTAAGTTAACGCCTTGCGGATCTGTCAACACAAACGGAGCCTCTGTTTCTCCAATGGGAAGCCACATATCACTACCGTTTGAACCCGTTTCCAACAGATCATCGATTATTGCATCATCTTCGCTTTGCGCATTACGATTAACTGCATCTATCTGTGCATTCAACTCACTTGAAGCGGCATAAAAAACACGCTGCCTAAACTGCTCGTTACGCACCACAGATGACTGATTCATCACATCACTCAATGTAGTTACCCCCAGCACTGTCAGAATAACCAATGCCACTAACGCCACAATAAGCGCCGCACCATTTTGTTTTGCAGAGGGCAATTTCATTGTTATGGCATCTTGTTATTTATATGAATAGTGGTGGAGTAAACCTTTCTTGATATACGGTCGTCATAGCTTATGACCGACGCATCCAACAGGCCGAATGATCGAGAACTTTTCGGCAGTGTTCCGGTATTGGCATCATCAGATACCAACACCGCCACTTTGACAGACCGAACTCTGTCCCATGCCTCTTGCACTTCAATGTCAGATGCGTCAGCAGCCGGCACATTGGAAGCATTAACGTATCTATCCACTTGCCCTTGACTGTTGCTGACACCGTAAAGAACTTGCAGCTGCTCCACCCCATCAATTAGCGCCACCTCATCACCCACCAACCAGTCTTCGTTGCTAACGTCATAGCCACGGCAGAAAAGAGTACCCTCCCTTACAGAAAATACGTTGGCAATTCGACTACCGGTTGGCACCGGGTTATCCACACAGTCGCGATTATTAGCAGGCACCATTTGCACTGCAATCCGGTCTGATTCACCTACCGCATTTTTGTCCGTCGTGCATGGGCCAGCATCCCCACAGGACCCCACATAAAAGGGCACATCAGTGCCTGTCGGGTTATAGGTGCCCGCCTGCCTTATAAATTGGGAAAGATAAGAAATGGCAAAAGTACCATTCGCCTCAAGATTGCTATCGACCCCCTGCTGCTTGAACAACCGGGATGAGGTAGAAAGATATTGAACTGCCAGCAGACTAATAAATAAACCGATCACAATAGCGATCATCAGTTCGATCAAATTCAAACCGCGTTGCTTTGTTAATGATCGTAACTTCATGGCACGAACCTTAAGGTCATGGAGTCTCGCAAATCATCACTGGTTGCTGCACCACCTGCCGCTGCAGTAGTCGCACCGCCACCACCCGTAGCAGATGTGGTTGACGTAGTTGCCGCAACACCAGTGGCCGCTGTGTTATCGCCGGGTATTGCTGATCGGGCAAACCATGTGGTGGTGACGACTACCGTCGCCCCTGGCTCTTCGCATAACGTTGTATCAGTTATCACCCCTGCATTCGGAAATTCACAAGTGATGTCGACCTGCCAATCGGCCACTTGATCTTCAAGACTGCCATGACCAACACAAAAGGTGTCGTGCAAATCAAACAAAACCATCTGAGCTTCCGTACATTGTGGCGCTACCGAACTGCCGACGGTGTCAGCACAACTGGCCGGCGTTGCATCACAGTAGTTTCCGTCCGCGTTGTACGAACCAAGATATTCTGACGGGGCTATGCTGGTACTGCGAATTCTATCCGCGATATCCTGGGACTTTGACACTGCATAACTTCTCTGTGTCGAATCCATGGTCAGCGCGATCGTTCGCATTTGCAAACCCGCCATGCCAACTACCCCTAGCGCAAAAATAACCAGCGCTATGAGTACCTCAATAAGACCGACGCCCCGCTGCTGAGAGTGCGTGTTGCTACTGCGCACAGCTTTCACTTTCTTCTATTGGTCCTTCAGTGATCTTTCCAACACGATTCACGGTGATAAAACGACCAGCAGTGGAATCAGTGGCTGAAGCACACACTGCTATATCGAAGGCCACTTTCGCCCATCCTCTCGGGGTAAACGTCAGAAAGTTACTATCAACACTTGCGCTTGCTGAGACAATACGACCAGAGCTGCTTACTCTGCGTATCAAGTCATCAACCAAGCTGTCGTCACCAGCGGTATTGATATCATCGTAAGCGTCGTCGCCGTTATCCATATTCTCGTACACTTGAATTGTGCCGCTCCAATCATTACTTGCGATACGACTCACTGTTACGAAAGCACCGCGAGAACGTGCCTCACTACGCGCCAGCTTTAGCAGCGATGTGATACGGCGTGACTCTGACAACAGCGTCTGCTTCTTCATCAAAGCACCATACTGCGGACCAGCGAGACCCGCCAGAATGCCGACGATCACTAAAACGATCATCAACTCGACAAAGGTGACACCACTGTTTCGGCTAGCAACACTGCTATTCATTAGAGATAGCGCTTCTTCAGACACAACACGAAAGCAGGAAACCGCAATTGTCGCGCCAATAACCGGCGAAGCAATCTGCTTTTCAACAGTGATGAAAGCGCTCAATTGTTGTGCCAACGGGCCTGCTGATTTAACAACACCTTTTGTTTCTTTCGACTGGTCTTTGAAGCGCGGCTCACGCAGCATTTAACATTCAGCTTAAACCACCGATGCCCGGAAACAAAAACGGCCGACAAATTGCCGGCCGTTTTTTTTAACTTTACTATTTTCTCTACAGAGGGGTAACTTCGTCAGCCTGGGGGCCTTTCTGCCCTTCTACCTCTACAAATGTAACGGATTGGCCTTCGACCAGGGTTCTACGCCCCTCACCGATAATGGAGCGAAAGTGAACAAATAAATCACTACCACTTTCCCGTGAGACAAAGCCGTAGCCTTTCTCATCGTTGAACCATTTAACGGTTCCTTGCTGCTTTTCAGACATTGTGAATCAGATCTCTATATAACACGCACTTTCCAGCGCGCTTCCTGTTAACAAGCTGGCCTTACACCAGCAGTGAAAACCGCCTGGGCAAGTGCTGGAGTCTGAAGGTCAAGGCAGTGGGGAGTGC
>CALGJU010000171.1 GCA_937928685.1 uncultured Granulosicoccaceae bacterium | reverse complement strand
GATGCCGCCGGTGGTGTAGGGCGTTGGAACAAAGCCATTAAAAAAGCAGGTATCGACTTCGAACTGCTTGTGCCACACGAAGCTTTCCATCGCCAGATTGGTGTTTTTGCTGCCATCAAAGCAGACCCGCAAGGCAATATTATTACTGAGGAAGAATGGCAACCCAGCGTAGATAACTGGCTGCCAACCAAAGATGACGGCGCGTTTGTTCAATCACTTATGAAGCCGTGCTATGAGCCGGGTAAATACGCCAGTTGGATCGCCGCACCGAAAATGGGTATAGACAACCAGCCCGGTGATTTCGAATATGTTCAGTTGCATATGGCATAGCGTAATGAGTCATAAACGATGAGCCATCCTTTAAAGCAGCATTTAATTGATCCCGAGATCTGCATCCGCTGCCACACCTGTGAGAACACCTGCCCGATCCAGGCTATCGAGCACAATGACGACAACGTGGTAGTCGATGCCAGCAAGTGCAATTTCTGCATGGACTGCATTCCGGTCTGTCCGACTGGCTCCATTGACGAATGGCGTGTAGTAGAAGCGCCTTACTCACTTGAAGAACAGTACCAATGGGATGAACTGCCAGAGCAAGGTGATGTCACTCTTGATGATGCGCCAAGTGACGAACAAAGTAACGATGAGAATGATGCTGACCCTGTCGCAGCTCTATTAGCAGAGGCACACAAAGGCGCAGGTGGCAAAGCACGCGCCCCTGCGTCCGCTGCTAAACCAACTATCAATCTGTACAACCTGAGCAATGCAGTAGAGGCTGTGGTACAAGGCAACTATCGTTTAACGGCAGAGGGTGCTGATACCGACGTGCGCCATATCATTCTTGATTTCCAGGGCAAGCCGTTCCCGGTACTTGAGGGGCAGTCACTCGGTATCATAGCCCCAGGCACCAATGAAAAAGGCAAGCCCCACTTGCCGCGTTTGTATTCTGCTTCCAGCCCACGCGATGGTGAGCGTCCCGGCTACCACAATGTATCGCTTACCGTTAAACGTGATGAAGGTGGCTTGTGCTCAAACTTTTTATGCGATCTTACAAAGGGCGACAAGGTTAATGTTACCGGGCCGTTCGGCGCCACCTTCCTGATGCCGGCTGACCCCGCAGCGCGTTTGTTAATGATTTGCACCGGCACAGGTTCTGCCCCTATGCGCGCATTTACCATGGCACGTGAACGCACAGTGGGTGCACGTGAAGGTGGCATGGTGATGTTCTTTGGTGCCCGCACGCCGGATAGCCTGCCGTACTTCGGTCCACTCAAGAAAATGCCTGAAAAACTACTACACAAGCATTTAGTGTTCAGTCGTGAACCCGATCAGCCAAAAGAATACGTGCAAGATAGAATGCGGGCAGAAGAAGAGCTGGTCGCAGAAATGCTTCAAGACTCTAACACGTACATCTACATCTGCGGACTTAAAGCAATGGAGCAGGGCGTAGAAGAGGCTTTGAATAACATCACCGAATCTACCGGTGAATCATGGCAGGCACTGCGCGATACCATGCGTGAAGATGGCCGCTATCATGTGGAAACGTATTAGTGTTCACTGTAGCAGACAAATTTACCAAGCAGCCACCACCGCAGGAACTGAAACAGATTATTGAGCGCGAGCTACTCGCCAACGATGCATGAAGAACATCAACGTCAATCAGTTACGCGATACAGCAGATCGATCTGCTAACGCATCTACAATAACACCCGACGCTTCGGCTACGGCATTAATCGAACAGGTAGGCCGGCGAGTTTATAAAGCACGCAAAGCCAAACGCTTATCCAGACGTGAGTTATCGGAACAGTCTGGCGTATCACCACGATATATCTCACGCCTTGAAGGTGGTGAGGGAAACATTTCAATTGGTCTGCTGCAACGAATTGCAATAGCACTTGAACGCCCAATAGAATGGTTGGTAGGTTCCGATGATGAGCTAGCCGACGATATAGCCCGTTTAATCGTACGCTACCGCAACGCAGATGCCGCCACTCGAGCCAGTGTGCTGCGCGTGCTTGACCCGGAACAACTACGTGAACGAAAGGCTGAGCGTCTTTGTTTAATTGGGCTGCGTGGTGCAGGCAAGTCAACGCTCGGCGCACGCCTGAGTCGCGAAATGAACCTGCCATTCATTGAACTGAATCAAGAGATCGAGCGCAGCGCCGGTATGCCCATTGGTGAAGTCATCGCCATGTACGGAGAAGAGGGTTACCGAAAGCTGGAGGCAGATACATTAAAGACCATCATCGAAACACGCGAGCGTCTTGTTTTGGCGGTCGCAGGTGGTGTAGTTGAGAAGCCGGATACCTTTGCCGAGGTGCTAGGGCGATTTCATACAGTGTGGCTTAAGGCTGATCCTACTGAGCATATGGAAAGAGTGCGTGCGCAGGGGGATTTACGACCGATGGCCGGTAATCCTCAGGCTATGGAGCAGTTGCGGGCTATTTTGGTTGCACGTGAGTCTCGTTATGGGCAAGCGGAACACCACTTAGATACCAGTGGTAAAACTATTGATGCATCGCTTGCAGAGCTGCGGTCATTGGTTGCATCGCATAGCATTCTTAGGCTTTAGCACGTGAGTGTTGGTAAAGACGAATACGGTGCTCAGTATGGCCGCTACTATAATGAAGAACGGTCACGACGTCGTTGGGTTTGATCTATCAGAAGATGCAATCCCATTTGGGCAGTGGCGGTTCGGTGTCTGCCAGTCGTTGCCAACAAAGGTTGAAAAAAAAATTTTGGCGGCGCAAGAGACAGGGCGCGGCGGCCAGGACTGGACTGGACCGCAATATTCGATATGCTACATAAAAGTCAGTTATTGGCTGGCTGAATATGACTGTCGAAAGCGTACAATAATGTGACCTCGATCCGCGCGATCACTTAAGCAAGAGAACTGTACTACATGAGCACCAACATGCCCAACACAACGCCACCGGAAATGCATAATGGCGCATTGCGTGAGCCAATTCCCGAGTCGTTGCTGGGTACTGCTGTGCTCGACAAAAGCGGCGAATTTGAAGCCGGGAGCTATCAGAGTTTTACACTGACCTACACGGCAGGGCGTTTTGGTATTGATGACAGTGGTAGTTTGCGTATCGTGTTTCGCTTTGCAACCGATCAGTCCAATCCACAATTTGCAGACCCGACAGCTCCCGGTTTTACCAAGGTAGTGGCTTCCAACAATGCAGAACTTGAAGCACGCTTTGACCCCAAAGGTAATATCCGGCCCTGGGATCGCACCTTGCAGATCAAGATCGTCAAGGGCTTTATGAAAGAGGGCGATACGATCACCGTTAACTTCGGTGTAACCGATGAGGGTTCACCGGGCATGCGATTACAAACCTTTTGTGAGCAACGCTATGAGTTTCGTGTGTTGGTCGATCCGATTGCTACCTACAACTTCCAACCAGTCCCTGTGCAACCGGCAATTCAAATTGTACCCGGGGCTGCATCAACGTGGGTGGCTGTTCTACCCACTACCTGTGAGATCGCTAAACCCTTTTCAATTAGAATTAAAGCCGAAGACACCTGGGGCAATCCAACCAATAAGGCAAAGGCAACGCTTCACATTAAAGCGAACGGGAATATTAAAAACCTGCCCGAACATATTGATATATCACCGGGTAAATTCGTGCACGAAATCACCGGCCTTATTGTTGAAGAAGAAGGTGGTTTTACTATTGAATTAACCACGGCAGACGGAACACTGCTAACAACAAGCAACCCGGCACAGGCATTGGCAGCACCACAGCTTATGCACTATTGGGCCGACCTTCATGGCCAGTCGGATGAAACGCTTGGTACAAACAGCGCCGCTGATTACTTTGCGTTTGGCCGCGACCTTGCCTTTCTTGATGCCTGCGCCCATCAGGGCAATGACTTTCAGATGACTGAAACCTTTTGGCAGGATCTCAATAAGGTAACCGCTCATTTTAACGAGGATGGGCGCTATGTGACGCTACCCGGATACGAGTGGTCAGGCAACACGGCACTGGGAGGGGATCGCAATGTGTATTTTCCGGTAGAGGGGCGAACCATGCGTCGTTCGTCTCACGCCTTGATCGAAAGCCAACACGATATCGAAACCGATTGCCACACGGCAGCTGAGTTGTTTGAATCGTTTGCCAGGCACGATGAATGGGATGTGATTTGTTTTGCTCACTGCGGCGGACGCTATGCGGACATCACGATGGCTCATGACGGTCGATTCGAAAAGTCAGTCGAAGTTCATTCTGCCTGGGGTACGTTCGAGTGGTTGGTTGAGGATGCATTTAAGAGCGGTTATCGCGTTGGCATCATCGGCAACTCCGATGGTCACAAAGGGCGCCCTGGTGCGAGTTACCCAGGTGCGGGTTGGTTCGGAGCGGTAGGCGGTTTAACCTGCTACATCATGCCAGAACTCAGCAGGGATACCTTGATCGATTGCATTAAGAGCCGTCATCACTACGCCACAACCGGTGGCCCCAGTGGTCGAATGCTGATGGATTTAAGTGTGTCCTTCGAGCAACCCGGCACGGTGTATCAAGATGATCCAGCGCTGTTTGAGAACAGTCAGGGCATCAGCAGTTCAGAAGCAATGATGGGCGACATCGTGCATCTACCCGCAGGTGATTTGCAACTTTCGTTCTCGTTAACAGCCAGCTCTCCCGTTCGCCGTATCGATCTATTTAATGGCCTCGATCACCTTGAGTGTTATCGACCGTATTCCGCTGATGATCTAGGTAACAGGATTGGCGTTGTATGGGAAGGCGCGGAATATCGCGGACGCTTCAGGTCTGTTGCGTGGGATGGAACGGCGCGCTTTGACATGGCAAAAGTAGGCTCGGCACAAGCCATCAATTTTTTTAACCGGGATAAGACACTGGAATCAAGTGGCGAGTCGGTTCTTAAATGGCAATCCGTGACGACCGGAAACTTCGCAGGCTTCATCGCAACCTTGCAAGATGGATTCAAGGGCAGCATCGAGATAGATACCCCTTTGATAAAGGAGACTATTGCCCTCGATGCGATTGGTATTGAAGATACCTTGCTTGATGCGTCCGCAATATTGCCACGTGCGGTACGATTGTTTCGGCTGCCACACGAAAACCGGCACACATCGGTTACATTCGAACGACAGCTGTCACCGAGCGCCGCGGGTGATAACCCCTATTATGTTCGCGTGACGCTTGAAGATGGAACCCAGGCCTGGACCAGTCCAATCTACGTACTACGCTCATTTGCATGATAGCCGGGGATGAACTGGATGGAAATCTGCAAATGGTGATATTTAATATGTTATGTCAAGTTTTGAGGTGCCGAATGACCAACAACTCAATCAATGAGGAACGCCACGTTCGTTTGTTAAACAATGCCGAAACCAGGCCGTGCGTAGATTGTTGTTGGTCGATGTTCGCTTTGTGATAACAATAACGATAGGGGTCTTGGTGTTTTTGATGTGCTGTTATTTTTTAAATCTGAAGTCCCTGGTGCCAGTTTTGCCTGACGCGCTGGGGTCCCTGATAAGATTGGGTGTGGCTTGCTTCCAAGCTGCTGATTGGATTGATAGACCCTCGTGATGGCCCTGTATAGAGCCGAGGTAATCTGAGCCACCGAGCCACAGCGCTCGGATGCGCTGTTTATTGTGAGAGAGGCCAATAGATCTCACAAGGTCCTTTTTGTGACTCAGTACGCTGGCGGCCCGTTGGCCGCCGAAGTTTGTTGACAATTGGACAACGGGTGGGACAATGGCTGTAGAGGTAGTGTTCATTACCTTAAAAATTTATTATACGGAGGGGTTTTTTAATGAAACTATTGAATCAGGCATGTGCCTGTGTCCTATTAAGTGCAGGTCTTTTGAGTCAAGCAACCGCTGCAGAATGTATTGCTCCTGCGAATCCAGGCGGCGGTTGGGATTTCACCTGCCGTTCTATCAGCAAAATCATGCATGATATTGGAGCGGTTGATAAACCCATCCAAGTCACCAATATGGCTGGTGGTGGTGGTGGTTTGGCGTACACTCATGTCGTCAACGAGCGCGGCACCGATGAAGAACTGATTGTTGCTGCATCTTCTGCAACAGCGACTCGCCTGGCGCAAAATGCCTATGCAGGAATGACTGCTGACCAAGTTAAATTCCTGGGTGCGATTGGTGCTGATCCTGGTGTGCTAGTTGTTGGTAAAGATTCGCCTTTTAAATCACTCACCGATCTACTAGACGCTGTTAAAGCTGATCCTACTTCGGTAACGTTTGCCGGTGGTTCTGCTGCGGGTGGTTTTGATCATCTAAAAGTTCTAATGGCACTTGGGCGTGTTGGTTTTACTGACATTTCTAAAGTGAAGTACATCGGCGTTGACGGTGGTGCTGATGCGATCACTCAAACCATTGGTGGCTTTACTCAGGCTATGACGGGTGATATCTCAGAAGTAGTTGGTTTCTTGAAAAGTGGTGATGTTCGTGTTCTGGCGGTATTCGCTGACGAACGAATTGCTGGTGACGACTTCAGCGATATTCCAACTGCAAAAGAGCAGGGTGTGGACGTTGTAGCGGTTAATTGGCGTGGTCTGTATGTTCCCAACGATATTTCTGATGAAGCTTATAACAAGTGGTCAGATGCCTTGGCTCAAGTTGCTGCCTCAGATGAGTGGGCCGAAGCTATGACTGCAAATGGTCTTGCTCCATTTACTAAAGTGGGTGCTGACTTTGCTGGCTATCTCGATGGAGTTATTGCTGAAATTCAGACTCTTTCTAAAGAGCTGGGTGTAATTAAGTAGTGAGCGACCGAATATTCGGTGTTCTATCTGGTTTGGTGGCGCTTGCGTATATCGCAAGCGCCACTCAAATTCAGAGCGGCTTTATGCCTGACCCCGTGGGCTCGAAGCTGTTTCCCATTATGATCGGTGTGGTTGGATTTATATGCGCTGTGGCCATATTTCTGAAGCCAGATGAAGCACCCAATTGGCCTAAGTTAGGCATTGTATTTTCGATACTGTGCGCCGTGGTTACACTTGTGGGCTATGCATACGCATTAAAGCCTTTGGGCTTTATTATTCCAACGGCGGTTGCATCAGGGGTTGTGAGTTATCTAATTCGTCGCAACCTGTTAACAGCCCTGCTGACGGGCGTTGGCCTTTCGGTTGGTTTGTTTGCTCTTTTTAAATACGCGCTAGGTCTTGGCCTTGTGGCGTTCTCAAAAAATCTAATCGGGTAAAATCTACTGTGGAAGTATTCTCGCTATTGGCGGATGGCTTTGCGGTCGCATTGACACCTCAAAACATGATGCTTGCTGTAATCGGCTGCGTTATTGGAACCATGGTAGGCGCGTTGCCCGGGCTTGGCCCATCAAACGGTGTGGCGATTTTAATACCTATCTCTTTTTCGTTCGGGCTTGATGCGACGCAATCTCTGGTTCTTATGACCAGCGTGTACTACGGAGCCATGTATGGCGGCCGTATTTCGTCGATCCTGCTCAATATTCCCGGTGATGAGCCGGCGTTGATGACCACGTTGGATGGGTATCCCATGGCCAAGCAAGGTCGTGCTGCAGAGGCGCTTGTTCTATCAGGTGTTGCATCCTTTGTTGGCGCTACCTTCGCAACCATTGGTTTGATGTTTCTTGCTCCATGGTTAGCTCAAGTGGCGTTCTTGTTTGGGCCAGCTGAGTACTTTGCTTTGTTTTTATTGGCGTTTTGCACTTTGGGTGGCATGGCGTCCAACAATCAAAGAAAAGCGGCTATTGCCGCGTGCATTGGCCTGGGCATCTCCATGATCGGTTTGGATAATAGCTCGGGTATGCCACGGCTTACGGGTGGCAGTTTGCACCTGATGGATGGCGTAGACTTTCTGGTGGCCATTGTTGGTTTGTTTGCGGTGGCTGAAGTCTTTATTTTTATTGAAAGCCATGGCAAGGAATCAGCCATTGGTGTGAAGTTAGGCAAGGTGACCATTCCCTTTATGATGATAGTTAAATCGTTTGGCGCAATGGTCAGAGCTTCCGTAGTCGGATTTATTGCGGGTGTTCTTCCAGGTGCCGGTGCGTCTTTGGGAAGTTTTCTGGCCTATATGACTGAGAAAGCCATTTCCAAAGACAAAGATACATTTGGAACTGGTAACCCAAGAGGAGTGGCCGCCCCTGAGGCTGGTAACAACGCCGCAGCCGGTGGTGCTCTTGTGCCTATGCTCACACTAGGCGTGCCGGGTTCTGGTACGACGGCGGTTCTTTTAGCCTTATTGATGACCTTAAACATTACCCCTGGCCCCATGCTGTTCAAAGAAAGGCCTGATCTGGTCTGGGGCTTGATTGCCACCTTGTTTATCGCGAACTTTGTGCTGCTTATTCTGAACGTGCCATTGGTTAAAATTTTCGTCAAACTGCTTAGTGTGCCGCCTTGGGTATTGCTGCCAGGTGTCACGATGGTGTCATTCGTTGGAATATATTCATTGTCCGGTAGCTACTTTGACTTGCTACTGATGATCGGCTTTGGTGTGCTGGGCTATTTTCTACGCAAGATTGATGTGCCCACTGTCCCTATCATATTGGGAATACTGCTGGGCAATCATATGGAAGATAAACTGCGCCAGGCCATGGTGATATCTGGCGGCGATTGGACCTACTTGTTCTCGTCACCCATTGCTATTGGTTTGTGGATTGCCGCTATCGTCGGTTTTGTCGCGCCGATGTTTCTGTCGAAATTTTTAAAGAAACCATCAGCCGTCAGTGATTAATTCGTGCCCCTAATACTGAGGATTCTATTGTGAGTACACGTGTATTAGTTCCGTCAGGAGTTTTAGGGCTTGGTTTCGACAGTGATGCCTTGCACGCAGGTGTCGCAACCAATCCTGACATCATCGCTATTGATGGTGGCTCGACCGACAGCGGCCCGTACTACTTAGGCACTGGAACATCCAAATATTCCCGAGCTGCTTGCAAGTCCGAATGGCGACAATTGCTGTTAGCAAGGCAACAAGCTAATGTGCCGCTTGTTATAACATCCTGTGGGACCTGCGGAACAGACTCCATGGTCGATTGGATGCTTGAAATCACTAAGGAGCTAGCCGCTGAACTGTCGATGTCACTCACTGTCGCAACTTTGTATTCGGAGCAGTCGCCAGCGTTTATTAAAGCTCAGTGGGAGGCGGGCAATATCTCCGCGTTAGCGCCTGAGATTCATGTAGATGGTAAGTCCATTGAACAGATCAATCACATTGTCGCGTTAGCCGGGGCTGAGCAGATTAACCACGCCTTAGCCACAGGTGCTGATGTTGTGTTGGCGGGCAGGGCTACTGATACTGCGGGAATCTGCGCTCTGCCATTAGAGCGCGGTGAGCATGCAGGTGCTGCATGGCACGGAGCGAAAATCGCAGAATGTGGCGCGTTGTGTTCAACCAACCCCACCAGCGGTGTTATTGCTTTAGAAGTAGACGACGCAGGCTTTACCGTTTGGCCACTGGCTCACGATGCGCAATGTACCCCGCATTCCGTGTCTGCGCATATGCTCTATGAAAATTCTGACCCGCTTACGCTCTATGAACCCGGCGGGGCGTTAAAGGTTGCGGGTGCACACTACGAATCGTTAGATGAATCCACTGTGCGGGTAACAGGTTCTAATTGGGAAGTAGCGGATGCTTACACCGTTAAACTGGAAGGCGCGCGGGCTGTTGGGTATCAATCTACGCTCATGGCAATTCTGCGCGATGCTCACTATGTAAAAAATGCAAAAAAATGGGTCGATAGACTTTCTGCATTTTTACATGTTGAAATTGAACGGCGCATGGGTTTGTCTAAAGCCGACTACGATGTGGAGTTCAGATTAATTGGTGTGGACGCAGTCTTGGGTGAATTGGAAACGCAAACATCTCAAGCGACAGAGGTGGGCGTGCTTGTTTTGGTTACGGCGAGTAATGAAGAGACTGCCGACGAACTGGGTAAGCTCATCAATCCATTCCTGCTTCACTACCCATTATCAGATAATGAAGACCTACCCACGTTCGCGTTCCCATATTCTCCAGCACAAACCAACCGCGGACCCATGTTTGAATTTTGCCTGAACCACATTCTCACTCTACAAGACCCTATGGCCCCGTTTCGTCTAACACTCCATCAATTAAACTAATTTTGGGGCAGGCCGGGTTGTATAGACCTCAAATAAACTGGAAGGCTAAATGGCTCATAAATTAATAAAAGCTAGGCGAAGCTTGTGACTGTAGGTGATAGAGTTAAAAAAGTTCGATCCAAAAATGCGGGTCCTTTCTGGATCACCGTTGATGTTTTTTGTGGTGATGAGGAAGTTTATACGCAAATGATGCAAGAGTTAGGCTCACAGCGAATCAGCGAGCTATATCGAGTGCCACTTGATACCTTGCAGCGTTTTGAATTACCGGAGCTGTTTGTTCTAAAGTTCAGTTTCCCTAGAACCGTGGTGCAGGGCGGTCGATTTGACCGTGACATGCACGGTGCACAAATGAGTGTCCTCCTTGAGGAGCTTTCACTCTAAAGGCATCAATCAAGACCCATCGTTACAGAATGAATTCGTGAATCAATCACAGTCATTTGCGCATTGCAGAATCATTCTTGTAGTGAAAGTAATGCGGTAAAAAGTAA
>CALGJU010000170.1 GCA_937928685.1 uncultured Granulosicoccaceae bacterium | reverse complement strand
GGGGACGATCTGTTACCGACTTCCGGCTCTTAGCCTGATTATCGCTCGCCAACCGTGCGAACAAAAACTGGAGAAATATAATGCTCAAGAAAACAACCCTCACATTGACGGCAAGCGCAATCGCACTTGCTCTAACAATGGGCACCGCTCAGGCACAAGCTGACAAAACCAAGCTACGCATCCAAACCCACTTTGCCACAGAAACTCTGTCCGGCTCACTGGCGGCCGAGTTCATTGAAGACGTAACAGTAATGTCCGGTGGCAACATCGAGATTGAAATGTTCTACGCGGGCGCTGTGGTGAAAGCCGCAGAGACCTTTGATGCCGCGGCTACCGGTATCCTTGATTGCGACATGACCGGTGGCGCCTACCAGGTTGGTAAAAATCCAGCTTTCCAGTTCGCTGGTGACTTGAATGGTGGCTATTCAGATCCTTACACTCAGTACTCATGGCTGCTGCACGGCGGTGGTTATGATGCACTGAACAAGCTCTACAATCCACAAGACATGGAGTTCGTCGGCTGGTGGATTCCAGGCCCTGAGTCTCTCGTCTCTACTAAATCTTTCACCGGCATAGATGACCTTAAAGGCTGGAAATTCCGCGCGCCTCCAGGTGTTATTACCAACATTTTTGAAAAATTGGGCGCTTCACCAATCGTCATGGATTTCAACGAAATCTTTACCGCGCTCGAAACCGGTATCATCGATGGTGCAGATGCGTCAACTATTGCTAACAATGTAGGTTTGGGGCTATATGACATTGGCAAAAACACCAACTACCCGGGCTTCCACTCCATGCCAGCTGATCACCTTGCCTGTCGTAAAGACGTGTGGGATTCAATGCCGGATGCACATAAGAGAATTATGAAAGTAGCCATGCAGGCACTTGCTTTAAAAACCACAACTAAGCAAGGCATTGAAATGCAGAAGGCAGCAGCCGAATTGCGCACTGCAGGCGTGAAGCTCAACACCTGGTCCAACGAAGACATGGCTACCTACCGTAAAGCCGTTGCTGAAACCTGGGAAGAGTATGCGACTACACCAGAAGCAAAAGAGCTACTTGCCGCTCACCTTGATTTCTTAAAAGAAATCGGCGCAATCGAATAATTTGATTGCACTATGGAGGCAGGCAGATTCGCCTGCCTCCAGTACCATCGATGTAGATCATTAAAATAATATATTCTCGTACATCGGTCTGACTACGCACCACTGCTCAAACGTTTTTTTCGAAAGCTTGGGTAGGTGCCGCACTTCTTTATAATCGAGCGCTCAAAACAGCACGGTTACGTGGGGAAATAATGAAAGAACAAAAACCTGGCAACATAAAGGAGTGGATTATCCCCTTTATGTTTGTGTTCTGTGCTGGCTGGGCCATTTGGCATATGCCGGCATACATTCTTGACTTATGGCCTCATGACGACAGCACCAGCTTAACCGTGCAAATGTCCGAAATGCATAAACGCAAAGATGTCACTCCGAACCTTCCAGGGCTATTCGGCGTTGCAGATATTGTTGATTGGGCCGCACTGCTGCTACTTCCATTTATATTTTACGCCGGAGTGAAAACACTGGTTCCAGCACAGATGGAATTCCCTCACTTTAGCCGCGTAGATAAGATCGGGATGTTTATCGGTCGCATTGTGATGATCCTTATCATCTCAATGACAGGCGTGATGCTCTACGAAGTATTTTTACGCTACGCAATAGAAAAGCCGACATTGTGGGCTAACGAACTCACGCTCTGGATCGGCGGCTTTGTATTTATGCTCTCTGGCATCTATGCCATGCAGCAACGCAGCCATATCCGGATCTTCATCATCTACGACGTGCTACCGCGCTGGCTGCAGCATATCTGCGATATCATTTGGGTCGCACTATTGTGGTTCTTTGCAATCTGCCTGGTATTTGGAAGTTACAAACAGGTCTTTATTAACAAATTCTACAAGTGGCAGACGTTTGGTACGGCCTTTGACCCACCCATTCCGGCAACAATCCAACCACTGATACTTATCGTCATTTGTCTGATCAGCTTGCAGGCACTGCTTAACCTGTTTGCAGACTGGAATCGCGACCCATCCGAACTCACTGAAAAAGATGTGATCGACCAGGAAGAACTGGAAGCCATCAAGAAAAGCGTAGGAGCAGCATAATGGACGTCGGTACTATTTCTATCGTCCTGATTGTTGGACTTGTATTAATGCTCGCCATCGGCATGCCACTTGGCTTTGCCTCTGCCGCATTGGCAGCGCTTGTCATGATCATGAAGTTTGAGCCAACGCTGTTCACCGATCCGATGAGTTTCGGAGAGGGTCTGCTCACCAGTAGGCCAGGCACCGGACCACTTTATATTCTGACCCAGAAGGTCTATGACCTGATGACAGAATACGTTCTGCTGTCAGTGCCATTGTTTATCTTTATGGCCGCATTGCTGGAACGCTCAGGTGTTGCCAAACAAATGTATGACAGTCTGAATTTCTGGATGAGTCGTATGCGCGGTGGTATCGCTGTAGTGACCTCACTAATGGCCGTCTTAATGGCAGCCATGTCAGGCATCATCGGTGGTGAGGTCGTGCTACTCGGACTGATCGCCCTACCGCAGATGCTACGTCTTGGCTACAACCAGAACCTTGCAATAGGCACCATCTGCGCATCAGGCTCATTGGGTACAATGATTCCACCGTCAATTGTCTTGATTATCTTTGGCTTGATAACAGAAACGTCTATTAAAGCGCTATTTACAGGCGCGTTTATTCCAGGCTTTATGCTGGCGAGCTTTATCATCATCTATATTCTTATTCGTACACGGCTTGATCCATCGCAAGCACCCTTACCTGAGCCGCGAGAGGATGATCTACCGGGTGATGAAAAACTTAAAGCATTCTGCGCCTTTTTATCAATTCTGGTGGCAGGCTTCACCACATTGTTACTTGCGCGACTGGCCTTCCTGACAGCAACCGGACGCAACACACCGGGCGCAGATAATTTTGAACCGCCTGGATTAGGGATGATGTATCACGCCCCATATTTCATCGGCATCATCGTTGTGTGTCTGATTCTGATGTTTGCTGTATTCGGCCTTAAAAGAACCAAACTCGGCTGGCATCATGGTAAAGGTCTGGTGCCTCCCTTCTCAGTGATTTTCATCGTGCTCGGCTCAATCTATGGCGGAATCACCGGCATCACTGAAGCCGCTGGTATGGGTGCACTGGCTGTTTTTATGATCGCGGCAGTTCGCGGCGAAGCATCAGTTGATCTGGTCTGGGTAAGTCTGATGCGCACACTCCGATCAACCGGCACAATCATCTGGGTGACCGTCGGTGCAGCGGCACTGGCTGGTGCCTACACACTGGCAGGGGGTCCGACTTATATAGCTGGCCTTATCGTCGGTGCCGATATGCCCACCATGGGTGTTATTTTTATCATGATGCTTATTCTGTTGTTCATGGGAGCATTTATGGATTGGGTTGGCATCGTGCTGCTGATCATTCCTGTATTTCTGCCTATTGTGCAACGCCTGCCGATTGAAGAAATAGGCCTTATCGGTCAACTTGAACCCAAACAGGTGGCCATCTGGTTCGGCGTTTTATTTTGTATGAATATGCAAGTGAGCTTTCTCTCACCACCGTTCGGACCCGCAGCGTTCTACCTGAAATCCGTGGCACCAGCACATATTTCACTGACCGACATCTTCCGGGGCTTTCTACCGTTTATCGGCATTCAACTACTGGCACTGAGCGTGCTGCTTATCTGGCCATCGATCGTAACGTTGTTACTGTAAGGCTGTTACTACAAGCACAAACGTAACGACAATGACTGATTGGACTAAGGACTACAACGAAAGGGGATATTCTTTCCCTTTTCGTTTATTCGATACCAATCGGGCCAATCAGTATCGCGCGTCACTGGAAAAAATCGAAACCGGGTATGCTCCCGATCTGGTAAAGCTGGCTATTGGCCACGCCAACTCACTTATCCCGTTTGTAGACGAGATCACCCGGTCGGAAGAGATTCTGAGCCCCATTCGGGAAATACTCGGGCCAAATCTTCTGGTGTGGAATTCCAGCTTTTTTATCAAAGAACCCCACTCCACAGAGTTTATCAGCTGGCACCAGGACTTAACCTACTGGGGCTTGACAGACAGCCACGAAGTTACAGCATGGGTGGCATTATCAGAGGCCTCGGTGCAAAGCGGTTGCATGAAGTTCATACCGGAAAGCCACAAGGGCTCTATCGTTGAGCATCGCGATACTTTTGCAAAGAACAACCTGCTATCACGCGGACAGGAACTGGCCGTAGACGTCAATGAAGAAGACGCCGTTGATGTAGTGCTGCAGCCCGGTGAAATGTCACTACATCACGGACAAGTTTTTCACGGCTCAAACGCCAACCAAAGTAACGATCGTCGCATCGGCCTGGCCATCCGCTACATCACCCCCGATATGCAGCAAACCATTGATGAGAAAACAGACGCCAAGCTGGTAGCCGGTGTCGATGAGTACCACCACTTCAACCTAAGCGACAAGCCCCACGATCTACTGACGCATGAAGATATAGCAACCGTCAAGCACGATATCGCCATCAAAGAGAAATTCCTAATGGCAGGCACAGACCGCAAAAAACACTGTTAGCCGTTAAAGAAGCACACAGCAACCGGGCGTAAGCAAGTGGATCAAGCACAGCCACAAGGCAACCCGACGCGTAAGCAAGCGGATCAAACCCAGCTCGTCAAGAAAACCCGAAGCGTCAGCGAGCCGATCAAGCCCACTCGTCCAGGAAGCCCGACGCGTCAGCGAGTGGACCACCCCGCTCGTCCAAGGAAGCCCGAAGCGCCAGCGAGTGGACAAACCCTACTCGTCCAACAAAACCCGAAGCATCAGCGAGCAGACAAACCCCGCTCGTCCAACGAACTCCAAAGCGTCAGCGAGTGGACCACCCCACTCGTCCAACGAAGCGCATGCAAACAGATCAAGCACCAAACAATCAATCGCAGCAAGCCACAATACACGCGCCAAACCTGACCCACCCCACAGCGTTACATCTCATATACCATAAGCCGCACGGAACTCCTCTCCCCACCAGCACTCAAACCTCAAACCCACCGACAAACACACCATGCTAAAAACCATCACCTGCCTCTGCTTGCTAACCACCGCAATACAAGCCAGCGCCAACTGCAATCCGGCAAACTCTGACTTCCCCGAATCATTAGTAAGCACTCCAAACATCACAGGCATACAAACCGCCTGGTACGACGGCGCCACAGATCGCTACTCACATGGCGTACTGGGGGACGCGATCGAACCGTCTATACTTTCCATCAGCACCAGCACCTCCTGTGAAACTTCAATCACATTAGACGCACAACATGTATTCGAAGACATCGCCCCCAGACTGGCCGACATCGACAACAACGGCACTGCTGAAGTCATCACCGTACGCAGCCATCAAAACAAAGGCGCTCAAGTAGCCATCTACGCATTAAGCACAGAAAACACATTAGAACTTCTGGCCACCACACCCTACATCGGCACTGCAAACCGGTGGTTAGCACCCGTCGGTATCGCAGACTTTAACAACGATGGACTAACGGATATCGCGTTCGTAGACCGCCCTCACCTGGCAAAGAAACTCAGAGTCTGGTCGTATAAAGATAGCGAACTCAAGGAAATCGCAAGCAAGGGTGGATATAGCAATCATCGCATAGGCGAAGATTTTATCTCTGGAGGCATCAGGCAATGCAACGGTACAACAGAGATGATTACAGCAGACGCCTACTGGCAACGCATACTCTCTACAAAACTAATCAACGGAAAGTTGCTAAGCGAAGATATTGGAATTTTTAACGACACTGCAAGTTTGACTGCAGCACTTCAGTGTCCATAGACAAAATCCACGCTACCCGGCACCAGTCAGTGCAGCCAAAAACTCAGGCTTTAAATGCGATTCAAGTGTCAATGCCAATCGATCAAGCTGCTGCTCACGAATCTCATCAATGTCGATGCTCTGATCACTATTCAGCCCGGCCCAACGCAATAGCGCTCGTCCGGCTGACGGACTGTCAAACAATCCATGCAGGTACGTGCCGATGATCTGATTATCAGCACTACAAACACCATCAGAACGCCCACCTTCAATTTCCAGCAATGACTGATAGCCAGTATGCACACTGCGACCACAATGAATCTCGTAGCCTTCAAACTCAACTCTATCGAAGTCAGAGTGACAAAACTTACCCTTCACATTGTGCAGTTGCTTGCCCGCTGCAAGCGTGGTCTGCATAGCGATCAAGCCCAATGCCTGTGAGCTTCCCGCTTCGTCT
>CALGJU010000169.1 GCA_937928685.1 uncultured Granulosicoccaceae bacterium | reverse complement strand
GTAAGGCCGATGTGCTGTGGCACCACGGGCGAAGGCAATGTCTTCATAGACCGGGCGGTTTTCCTCTACGGCTTGCTGCACATCAACGGTTTGTATTTTCGTATCCCCCATGGAAGTTAACGCATACTCAGGAAAGCCATCTGCATTAAGATCACCCTCGGCAATTCCCATGCCCCAGATTACCAACCGCTGCCAGCCATCCGAACGACTATATAATCGAGGGTATTGGTCACTGATTTTCCATAACTGTTCTTCACCACCGCGATGATATTGTCGGTCATTAGTAATTCTCAGTGAATCAACACCCGATCGATTCCAGTCCGTAAATAACATTGATAGCGCACAATGACCGGGGCTGAGAGGAAAAGCTTCGCTGTAACTTAAGTCACCATTATCGTTCAGTTGCGGACGATAAAGGAGATTGTCTGCGCAAGTGCCCCATGGGGAACCCGGCGCGCTACGGTCAACGTAGTTACCGATAGCGAATGTAGGATATTTATCACCTTTGAAAAATGATGCAGCAAATGCAGTTGACCAATCTGCACCGCCATCAAACTTAAAGCTTGCATTCGACTGAGTGAACTGGCAATCACCCCTGCCTTTCAACAATAGATTGCGCCCGACCCGCAGCACCACCAGATCAATCCAGTCATCGTCATCAAGGTTGACCGGGTAGGCAGCAATCACTTGTTTTATTTTTGTGTTGGAGGCTTTATCACGGATAAACTTCAGCCTGCCTGAGGGGGCGCTACGATTAATAAATAGCGCGCTTTCGTTCACCCCGCCCGCGATAAATACTTCGGGCAAACGATCACCATTACAATCAAACGTTGCAACACCACCACCGACAAAGTTCTCCCACGGACCATCGTATTGGTGTTCTAGTCCGGCGGCTTCTGCCTGCTCTTGATACAGTGGTATGTCACCATGCATCTGTGTGGCGGAATAGACCGATTGGCTTAACAACAGCAGTAGCAGTAATTTCAGCTGTTTCACATTAAGGCTCGATGATCAGGCTTTTAAGGAATGCATTGATATCACTACGTTCAGCCTCTGTGAGTTTTAGGTATTGATCACGCGCATCACGTGCATCGCCACCGTGAGCGGCAATCACTTCACCGAGTGTGGTGAGATCACCTCTGTGCCCATAAGGCGCTGTAGATCCAACTCCCCATAGCTCTGCAGTCATAAATTCATTGCGCTCAACAAAGCGCTGTGACAGCAACTCGTTTCCCAGCTGTGCTACCCGGGTATCTGCAATGACGTGGCGCTTAAGATCACCAAACAGCGGAACCATCCACTGACCCTCACTATTGCGCTGCAATGCAGACGCCCATTCGAATAGTGAGAGATCGTAGACTGAAGGCTCGCCAGCCTCGCCTTGCCGCAATGTTCCAGCTGCATCAAACGGGCCCGGATCGGTGAACAACAATGTGTTCAAAGGTAATGCCCTGATATGGCAGCTATTACATTCAAGCTGATCAAACAATTTGCTGCCTCGCTTAGATGCTGCTTTCCATTCGGCAGACAGCGCCACTTGCGACGGCACTTTTAGAGTGGCTTGATAAGCCACTAGCGCACTCACATCTCCTGATGTTATTTCACTGAGCATGGAATCTTCATCATGATCATCGCTGCCAGTCCAACGCGCACCAAAGCGTTCATTGGCCTGCATACCATGATGATGGTTCAGCGCGTTCACTGTGAACTGCCGCAATGAAGTCATTACCCCCTTCTGGCTGAATGGCTTAACAATAAGGTCATCGTCTACACCGAGTATATTGCGTGTATCTACTCGGCCGTCGGCATGAGCGACAATCACACCAAACGCTACGCCCTTAGTGTGTAACTTTTTCTTTATCGTCTCACCGGAGTCACGTGCTTCCGTCAATGCAACCCGGCGTTGTTGATGCAGCTCCATTGTCATCTCACGCGCAAGCAACTCAACAAGACCAGCGCCAAACAAATGATTGGTGTTACGTTCATTTGAGAATTGAGGGTCGGTACTATCAAAATCAGATAGCTGAAACCCCTCAGAGACAAAAACATTGGCAGTAAAGTCACCTGCACCGCCAGCGATTGGCTGATGATGGCAACTTACACAAGCGTTCGCATCAAGGCCCGCGGTACGTGCAAATTCGCTTCTTGGCGGACGCTTTCTTTTGGTGGGAATAATTGCCTGTGTCGCCATTGGACGGCCCACACCATCGGCCACGGTAAAACTTGCACTGAATAACGACTTACCTGCTTGCACCAGCGTTTCAAGCTGATCAGCGCCAAGCGTGCCGTGATAGTGCTGTAAGTCAATGTGCTGCTTAATTGCCGCATCACTCCACTGAGGCTCTTCAGTGGCGTTCCCGTCGGGCGCTACAACACTTAAAAGCCCGCCTGTGAGCAATACACCCGCCACGCGAAAGTACATAGACTTGAAGGTATTCATGAAGCCACCGGTGTTGTACTTTCTGTGCTTTCACCAAAGCCGAATATTTCTTTATCAAGGTACGAAAGAGACTGCAGCGATGCACCAACGCGAATTAGTTTTCTTTCACTGGTACGATCATAAACAGAGACATAATCACCGCTGTCTGCCATACCATAGTGTTGAAGATTTCGAATCAACGCTGGCTTCATCAGCTCAAAGGCGTCGCTGGAAATACCCACTAACAGTGCTGGAAACGGATCAAAGATCGCAAATAAATTTGCCAGACCCTGACCGAATGCAGCGCCTGCTATTTCAAAAGCCTCTCTTTCCGGCCCGGGGCGCCGTTTAGCAATTTCTATTAAGCAGGCAAGCTCATCCCGCGGGATGGAATCAACCGGACTCGCATCCATCGATTGCCCTTTGGCTCTGCGCCAGATCGCATAGTCAGCAGTATAGGCTTCAATACAACCTCGCCTGCCGCAACGACACAACGCGCCACCTGCCCTGAACAACATGTGTCCAAACTCAGTACCAGACGAATACGAACCGGTAAGAATATCACCGTGATGAAAATACCCGAGGCCAATACCGTAGGAAGACAATATTACCGCGAAATTGTTTTCGGAAGCTTCTGTCAGGCCCTTCGCGATTGGCTTTTCATCTGCCACTGACCAAGCTTGACGCTCGTAGTAGAGCGCGTGCGCTATGGTGTTGCAGTCATTAGATACGGTGACTGACACACCATACCTGCCTTGTAAAATACTGCGTAACTCAACATCGCGCAGCTTGGTGATCGGTGACCACAGCATACCGCTGTTATCTCTTGTCACCGTACCTTGGCACACACAGGCTATGTGTTTAAGGGGAGAACTCAACCCATCCACCGATTCAAGCGCCGCATCCAGAGCACTGTATAGATGTTTGTTCAGTCTACTGAGCGACATACTCGAGGTGACCAGACTTTTTCTCAATCTGTAGATACAGACGCCAGAGTAATCGTACAGCGTTGTTTCAATTTCGTTAAGTAACAGCGTCAAAACTGCAGTGATGGCTGCCTCCGGATTAAGTTGCAACATCACCTGCGGACGCCCGCGACGCGTATTCACAATGGTACCCGATGTTAAATCCGGCACGGGTGTTACTTGCTCGATCACACCGTCATCAATCAAATCAGCGGTAATCTGCGTCACTGTCGCCGCGCTCAAACCGGTACTTTCGCCAAGCAATGTACGTGATTGCTTACCATTTCGGCGTAGGCACGACAATATCCTGGTGCGGTTGTAGAGCCGTAACTCATCGGAGGTGGTAATCGTTGCCATAAAAATAACTTGACACATCTTGACGAAAGAATCACTATTTTTTTCGAGCCTAAAAATTAATAGGTTTAAAACCACTGTCTGGGTGTGCCTGGGGTAAAGTCTGTCCCGAGGGAACGTTTATTCCCCTTCTAGTGTATGGACTGATGTCCAACTGCAATTATTTTTTCGCACATGCTACAAATTTACGAGGAATCGAGAATGAAAAAAACGATAATGGCACTCACCGCAAGCGCATTTATCGCCACGCTTGCAGCACCTGTGATGGCTAAAGACAAAATTGTTGGTGTATCCTGGAAGGTGTTTCAGGAAGAGCGCTGGAAGCGTGATGAAGCAGTGATCAAGGGAATCGTTGAAGCTAACGGTGACAAGTACATCTCTGCTGATGCACAGGGTTCTGCCGGTAAGCAGCTTACTGACATTGAATCACTTATCTCACAGGGCGCTGACGTTCTGATGATTGTGCCTTTTGATTCAGAAGCTATTTTGCCAGCGGTAGAGCAAGCATCTGCGGAAGGCATTCCAATGATCGCTTATGACGTTCAAATCGAACACCCTGATTCCCTATACATCACTTTTGACAACGTTGGTGTTGGCCGCATGATGGCTCAAACCATGTTGGACAGTGGCCAGACCGAAGGTAACTTCGCGTTCATTAAAGGTGACCAGGGTGATCCAAACGCAACCTTCCTTTTCGAAGGCATCATGGAAGTTCTGAAGCCGCAAATTGATGCTGGTGCTATCAACAACGTTTGCGAATTTTTCACAGACGGCTGGAAGCCAGAAGGTGCGCAGAAGAATATGGAGCAATGCCTGACTTCACAAGACAACAAAGTTGATGCGGTTATCTCTGAAAACGATGGCATGGCCGGTGGCGTTGTTGCAGCACTTGAAGCACAGGGCATGGCAGGAAACGTTCCTGTTACCGGTCAGGACGGTGACCTTGCAGCGATCAATCGTGTTGCTCGTGGCACACAGCTTGTCTCTGTATGGAAAGACTCACGGGCGCTGGGTAAAGTAGCCGCAGAAGCAGCACTTATGCTGGCTGAAGGCAAGACCATGAGTGATGTTCCAAACACCGCACCATTCTCTGGTGGTAAGCGTGGCGTGACAGTAACTTCTATCTTGTTGCCACCTACACCGATCACTACCAGCAACGTTAGTGCTGTGATTGACGCTGGCTGGATCTCAAAAGAAAAAGCTTGTGAAGGCGCAATGGACGGCGTAGCTGGCTGCTAAGTTACGTTTTAAAGCTAGACACCGGGGTTGCTTGCAACCCCGGTTTTATTTTACAAACAAATATCTTTGTATTGTATTGCCAGATTTACTGGTATGCCGGATCACTACCGGACCATCAAATTCAAATTCGACTAACACCACTGGGTAAACTTGCACCAGTGCTGCGAACAATCTGCTGTCAAATCTCGGGGGAGTTATACGTTGTCCGACCAACAACAAGATTTCAAGGAAAGTGCACTGGTTCGCTTCCTGCGGGCAACAGAGGTCGATACCCGACTACTGGGTATGATTGGCGCTCTGCTACTCATCTGGATTGGCTTTCATCTCTACGGCCACTTTGTCAACGGATACGGCGCGTTTCTCACCCCACGTAACTTATGGAACCTTTCAGTACAGACTTCATCTATCGCGGTGATGGCCACCGGCATGGTGCTGGTTATTGTTACCAGACACATCGACTTATCTGTTGGCTCACTGCTTGGCTTCACCGCCATGATCATGGGTGTTGTGCAAGTATGGATCCTGCCGGAGTTTCTCGGACTTGGCCATCCAATGATCTGGGTGATCACAGCAATGGTCGGCATTACCTGCGGTGCCTTGATTGGTGCATTTCAAGGCGCGTTGATCGCCTATCTCAACATACCTGCATTTATTGTGACGCTAGGCGGCTTGTTAATCTGGCGAGGCGCGTCTTATCTT
>CALGJU010000168.1 GCA_937928685.1 uncultured Granulosicoccaceae bacterium | reverse complement strand
ACAAATTCATCCCCACCGTAGCGAAACACAATATCACCATCACGAGTTATTGAGCTGAGCTTGGTTGAGAATTGTCTTAGCACTTCATCCCCTACCGCATGGCCACAGTTATCGTTGATGGTTTTGAATCGATCGACATCGCACACCAGTAACACCAATGGCTGACTTGATAGGTCATCTTGTGTTGAGTCTCTCAACAAGGACTTGTCGAAGGACTTGTCGAGTGCCGCTCGATTATAAAGCCCTGTAAGTGCATCACGGTACGCGGAATGGCAGGCACGGGCATACAAAACAGCGTTATGCAGGGGACCAGTAAGCTCGTCAATCATAGCGGTAATGCTACGCACTTCAGATGACAGGAACTGTCTGCTTCGAAGCAGAGTCAGCTCGCCAAGCGCCGAACCTTTGTGATTGGGTTGAAATTCCAGTTTAAATGGCTGCGCGACACAGATCGACTTGCGCTCGTATTGCAGCGGAAGATCCAGGACATTAAAGCTCAGTCCGTCAATAAAATGTGTCTGGCGTAATCTCTCAGTAAACACTTCGAGTAGCACCTGAAAATCTAGGTGCTGATAAAGAGAATCAACTGGCTCGTTATGAACCGCGCCACCCTGGCTGGCCTCTGGTTGAATCCATTCACCGCTTCCTGCGAAGAACTTTCCGAGAGTCACCGAAGATGACTCTGCATACTGTTTCATTGTCCTCAAACCTCATTAATTTCTGGCTTCATTGCCAACCAAAATAAGCATCCCTAGATACTTTATATAGCTGACAATCAGAGGTTTGAGATTGCAAATGAGATAATCGGTCGATAATCAGTGACCGTACGGACGTAGAATACCTATGAATTATCACTTACTGATTAGAGATCTATAACAATAGACCACGATACGCAGCACACCAATGCGGCGTGCTGCTCAAGATATCAAATTTGAAAACTACTAATCAGGTTCTTCTGCTGTCCAGTCAGACAATCGTGCCTTCAGTCGCACCAGGGCTTGACCATGTATCTGGCAGACACGGCTTTCACTGACGCCGAGAATTTCACCAATCTGCCTGAGATTCAGATCTTCGTCATAGTAAAGCGACATCACCAGACTTTCGCGTTCCGGAAGATTTTTTATCCCGTTGGCAAGTGCTGTTTTGAAACTACCGTGGTGTACATGCTCAGAGGGCCCCACGTCTTTACTTTCCGGAAGCGTGATCGTCTCACCTGTATTTTCATCAGGCTGATCAAAGCTAAACACATGCGCTGACATACTTTCAGTCAGTATCTGATGATACGCACTTAGAGATATAGCCAGTCTTGACGCGACTTCAACATCGGTAGCATCACGACCTGTTTCCTGCTCAATATTGCGTAGTGCTTCTGCAGCTTCCCGCGACTTTCGGTGTACTGAACGCGGCGTCCAGTCAGAGCGTCGGATTTCATCCAGCATCGCCCCACGCACACGGATCCCTGCGTAAGTTTCAAAACTTGCGCCCTGGGTGGGATCATATTGCCGCGCCGCCTCAAGCAAACCGATC
Source organism: uncultured Granulosicoccaceae bacterium (assembly GCA_937928685.1). Taxonomy (GTDB): domain Bacteria; phylum Pseudomonadota; class Gammaproteobacteria; order Granulosicoccales; family Granulosicoccaceae. The sequence goes on along the minus strand of CALGJU010000168.1, from coordinate 7,714 downwards.
ATACCCGCCTGAATCAAATCTTCAGCCTGCACATTGGGTGGCAGTCGATGCATCAGATGGAATGCAATTCGTTTAACTAACTTAGCATGTTTGGTGATGAGATCGTTGTCTGAGACAAGCTCAACGTCGTTGTACATCGCATGGGCATTCATTCGGTCACACCTTGCATGACGAGGCGCTCAACAAAGAACTCCACGTGTCCGATGGGTTGTTTCGGTTCTGGCCAACCGTCGATTGTTTTGGCAAGCTTTCTAAAGGCGATTGAAGCCCGAGCCGCCGGATAAGATCGCACCACTGGTGATTGTTCAAACACACCTGATTGCACCTGTTGATCCTGTGGTACGGCACCGAGATAACTCAGCATCACATTAAGATCTTTATCTGCAGCATCCACCAACTTGTCGTACAAATCTAACGCACGTTCAGATGAGGTTACTTTGTTCACTAACAGGTTAATTCGCTTTATTTGAAACTCTTCATTCAACACCTTAATGGTGGCATAAGCATCTGCAATTGACGTGGGCTCATCACAAACCACCACTACGACTTCACGAGCCGCTCTGCAAAATGAGGTCACCTGATGACCTATACCTGCAGGCGTATCGATGATCATCGTATCGATTGGCACTTGCATGGCACTGAAGGCTTGAATCAGCCCACCATACTCAGGTTGTGATAGTGAAGTCATTCTAGATACTCCACTACTGGCAGGTAACAAGCTGACATGATCATCTACCTGAACAACAATGTCATCAAGGCTTAGATCACCCCGCAAGACATCGGCAAGTGTACCCTGTGGTTTTATCCCGCAAAGTACATCAATATTGGCCAAACCAAGATCCGCATCGAGCACCAGAACATTGCGACCGAGCTTACCGAGCTCAATTGCAAGATTAATAGTTACATTCGATTTTCCAACGCCACCCTTACCACCAGTTACCGCCAATACCTGCACAGGTTGCCTGGAGTGACACTGTTTGTTCACGTTCTCTGTTGCCGCAAGCGCTATAGCACTGGACACCATCTATGCTCCCATATATATCAATAATAATTATGTGGATCTGTAATCGATCCTTTTGGCGGGCACGATACGTCGTCGCATAGATAGGACATCGACTTAGAGAAAAAAAGCTTTTACATCAAGCTCTCATCTTTCATCAATGATTCAATCCAGGTCGCGTAATCAAACACAACCCAAGCCTTGATTGAGATATAGCAAGCCACAGGCCACGGAATTGGTGGTTTCAGATCGATAACTGAAAACGTGACGGACATGAAAAGTAAGTGAGACTACGGTAGGTTTTATTCAACTTAGTGCCAACAGGCGCAACTGGAATTCACACTATTAAACTAAGTAAAAACACCGGCCAGTCGACACTTTGTTTGCAGCGCTCCGGCCTTATCCATAAACGCCAACAGGGCGCCAGTTAACAAGCACGCTTTGAGCACCACTGGAATATCACTCTATATCAGCAGTAACGGGCCGGCAGAGCCCAAGATGATGGCAATAACTATGCCTCCGGTTATGCACGATTTTGAATATCGACAATAAAAAAGGCCCGTGGTAAACCACAGGCCTTTTCTTCACTACCGTTTAGCCGTACAAAGCGCGGCGCGATTAATCTACAACTTCTTCCGGACGCTGGATACGATACTTACGCATCTTTTCAACCAGTGTTGTCCGTCTTATCTGAAGCTTCTTAGCAGCGTGAGCAACCACTCCGTTGCAATCATCAAGCGCTTGCTGAATAAGACTGACTTCTATTTCCGTCAGGTGTTGCTTAAGATCAATGCCATCGCGAGGTAGACGTGGTTCGCTAAGCATTGGCAAGCTCGGCATACCGGACATTTTCTCGTTATCTTCTGCATCAGCAACCGCCGCGGGCTCTTCTGAGGAATGCTGATCGGGAACCACCTTGGACGGCAGATCCTTTACATCTACTACACCGTGCGGGTGCAGAATAGTCATGCGCTCCATTAAGTTCGCTAACTCACGAACGTTACCTGGCCAGGCGTAATTACATAGCGCCATGACAGCGGCCGGAGTTAAGCGCACAGAGGCATTTTTCTCATGCTCTAGACGAGTAATGAGCTCATTGATCAATAAGGGAAGGTCTTCAACCCGGTCTCGCAGACGCGGCATCTCTACTGGAAAAACATTCAGACGATAATAAAGATCTTCTCTGAATTTTCCCTCTTTTATGTGTGTTTCAAGGTTTCTATGCGTGGCCGCTACAATTCGAACATCTGACTTAATGCTCTTGTTGCTACCGACTCGCTCAAAAGACCTCTCTTGAATGACTCGCAACAACTTCACCTGCATCGCTAATGGCATATCGCCAATTTCATCAAGGAAGATAGTGCCACCCTGAGCAAGTTCAAAACGACCTTCTCGAGCACCGATTGCTCCGGTAAAAGAGCCTTTCTCATGACCAAACAATTCACTCTCTAACAACTCACTTGGAATTGCACCACAGTTAATTGGCACGAAAGGTTTGTTTCGGCGCTTGGAATGGTAGTGTATGTTGCGTGCCACCACCTCTTTACCGGTACCAGACTCGCCTAAGATCAGCACAGTCGCTTCAGTAGGCGCTACCTGTTCGATCATTTTTCGAACCCGCCGAGTTTCGCGACTGTTGCCCACCAGACTTCGAAACAGCTCAGGAGACTGTGACTTAGCCACTGGCTTATTCGGCTGGGCCACCTCTTCTCGTACAACACCGCTCTCTACTTCGGCACGGTGAAGCACATTGGATAGATCAGAGAATCTGGTGTCTGCGGTAATGCAGCCAAGAAAATTCTTCTCTACCTGCTCAGGTGTCATATCAAGCGGCGTTTTACCTGTCACCAGAATAAACGGAGGGCACTGGGCAATATCCGCCCGGATCTTCGCTACGTGATCCAGAATTCCCGGGCAGTTACCAATGATGATGGCGAGCTTATCAGCCAATCCGGGATAACCCTCCATGACTGCTGGTGAGCTAACCGCTTTGGCTTCGTAATCGACAAATTCCAATTGATGAAGGAGTTTCTGAGCACGTTCACTGTCAGAGTCGATCACCAGGATTTGATTTTGTTTTGTCTTCCCCATTGAAAATTCCGGTTGGGTCAAAATTGGGATTGCAACGGTCTAGACCGACAGCAACAAACTGTTAGTGATAGTTAACGAAGATGAGTATAGACCGCTATTTCAATTTCGGTATGAACACGGGAAATCGCGTTGTATTTTTTCTTAGTTCGAGCGTCGCACAGCCACATCTAATGAGATAGAAATTCATGTGATTTCCTGCCTTGGATTATTTCGCCACTGTGAAGTGGCATTATTGTCGACTACGCTGGCTTGCCTGCCAAGAAATCCATGACCACTATAAAGTGTCGAACAATGCGAATAGTAGAGCGATGTGAAGGCTGGCGCAAACGCGGCGACACGCAAGATTTACGGCATGGACTATCATAAGAACGAGCTGCGCCGATATCGGTGGATTCTCCCACCCCGCCCGGATTACGAACCTATGCAAAAACCCTATATTTGCACGTGTTTACACGCTTTACCTGAAAGAGAGAGCCCAAACGAGGCTCAAGAAATACCTGTCCCGGCCGTCACAATGGCACTTGAGTTACGTGACGTTTTTTCGGTGCTGATACAATGTTGATCGACACACCGAGCAAGCGAAGATCCAAACAAGAACCTATGGCCAGTAAAAACAAAACCACTGGATCGGACGACACTCAAGCCAAACAGGTGAAGCCGCCTGCAATCAGTTCTGATGCGCTCTACCGTCGCGCAGTAGAATTATCGAGACAAGTCCAACAGGAGTCACTCGTGGACAAAGAGAAAGTAAGCAGGATCAAAGCCGCCATTGAAAATGGCACTTATAAGGTCAATCCGGTAGCCATTGCCGAAAAGCTCATGGAGATGGAGATTAAGATGACCGAGAAAGGCAAAAGCTAACGCGCCTTACCTCATTGAATTCCCGACCGGCACCCGTGCCGGTCTCTCCACTGCTGCGTCGCGCAACACTGGAGTCAACCAAAGATGGTTTAAAGAATTGGTGGAGCTACGCGGGATCGAACCGCGGACCTCCTGCATGCCATGCAGGCGCTCTCCCAGCTGAGCTATAGCCCCTTTCAGGATGGCAGATCCTAGAACCTACAGCGTGAATTGTCAATTCGCATTTTCAACTTTGTTCCGCACGGGCTTTGACATAGTCAATTGCGACAGAAATTCTTTGCATACTCTTCGCTTTGCCAATAAGCGCTAACGTGTCTGCAATATCCGGAGAGGCGCCTGATCCGGTCAAAGCAACCCGCAACGGCTGGCCTATTTTTCCAAAGCCAATGTCCATATCTGCAGCCATGGCCTCAAGCACCTCTTTTAGTGGTGTAGATTGCCACTGGTCCGGCTCAAGCTCACCTAATCGGGCGGCTAGAGCCTCCAACACGGGAAGCGCCACCGGCCTTAGCTGCTTCTTCGCCGCCTTCTCTTCAAATTCGACCCCATCTGTATAAAAAATGGCTGCCTGATCTGCCATTTCAGAGAAAGACTGCGCGCGCTCGCGAAGCACGCCAGCCAACAATGCTGGTTCGGGCCCGGTAGTGATATCTGTCTCTCTGGCGCTTAGCTCGCTGGCAAGTTGGTCGCCTAGCTCCCCTTCTGACAACTTGGCCATGTGCTGCTGATTTACCCAGAGTAACTTGGTGTTATCAAACACCGACCCTGAGCGCTGGCAGTCTTCAATCTCAAAAAGATCAATCAATTCTTCCACTGAGAACAGCTCCTGATCACCGTGTGACCAACCAAGCCGTGCCAGATAGTTCAACATGGCGTGCGGCAGGATACCGTCTTTCTTATATTGCGTTACGCTCACCGCCCCGTGCCGCTTTGACATGCGCTTGCCATCGTCACCCAGAATCATGGGCAGGTGCGCAAATTTGGGTAACGTGGCACCCAGTGCATTAAAGATGTGTATTTGCCTTGGTGTGTTGTTGATATGATCATCGCCACGCACCACATGGGTGATGTCCATGTCTATATCATCTGCCACCACAGACAGGTTATAGGTCGGGTTGCCGTCTGATCGGCAGATCACCAGATCATCAAGTTCCTCGTTGCTTATCTCAATGGTGCCTTTGACCAGATCGTCAATCACCACAGAGCCTTCCAGTGGGGTTTTAAATCGAATAACAGGCTCTATCCCCTCGACCGGCTCGGTCCGGTGCCGACAGGTACCGTCGTAACGAGGCTTACGCTTCTCACTGACGGCCTGTTCTCGCATCTGGTCGATTCGCTCGCGGCTGCAGTAGCACCGATAGGCGTGTCCGGACTCAATCAATTGGGCAATGATCTCAGCGTAGCGATCGTAGCGTTGAGTTTGGAAAAACGGGCCCTCGTCGTAGTCAAGGCCCAACCACTCCATGCCATCAAGAATCGCCTGAACCGATTCTTCAGTGGATCGCTCACGGTCGGTGTCTTCCACCCGAAGCACAAAATCACCACCGTGCTTACGTGCGAACAACCAGCAAAACAGTGCCGTACGAGCACCTCCGATATGTAGATAACCCGTCGGGCTCGGGGCGAAACGGGTGCGGACTTTCATTGCGTTGGGATTTCCTGTAATGACACGATTAAATTGAGATATAATAAGGGGCAACAATGAAGCCTGCGCCAATCGGGCAATTATACATGCGGTCGCACAAAGACCGCGGCACAATCGGTAATGACCGATTCAATAGAATCCAATGGCCAAACCCCCACTTAATCTGAGCTGGCAGTCCACCAGCACCTCAAAGCTTGGCTTCGTACGTTCGGTGAACGAAGATGCCCATCTGGACGCGCGCGAGCAAACCCTCTGGGTGGTCGCTGACGGCATGGGCGGGCACAGCTACGGTGATGAAGCCAGCCGCACGATCATTGACCAACTGGTAAGTTTTCGCCGCAGCACTGATGAAAAAGGCAACATCGATGACCTGCAGCGCCGGCTTTCACAGGCGCATGATCTGTGTCGCTCAAACAGTGGCGGCCAGCTCATGGGCAGCACGGTCGTGGCCTTATTTGTTCAGGATCCCTGCGGTTATTTTATGTGGGCTGGCGACAGTCGCATCTATCGATACCGCCAATCTCAACTTGAACAAATGACCGAAGACCACAGTCTGGTACAAGGGCTTGTGTCAATCGGGGAACTACAAAAAGAAGATATGGATAAGCATCCGTCCTCACACATCATCACCCGCGCGGTGGGTGTACAGAGTGAACTGGAATTAGAAATTCGCCAGGCATTGATCGAACCCGGCGATAGATACCTGATCTGCAGCGACGGGCTTTACAAAGATGTGACTGAAGCTGAAATTGCTCACGGCATGGCAAAGCCAACTATTGACGAGTGCCTTGACCATTTGGTTGATCTGGCTTTAGAACGCGGCGGTACAGACAATACCACCGCGATTGTTGTTCAGGCCGGACTGTCATAATCCGGCAGCCTTCACAGGCTGCGCGCGTGTTGTAGGAAACACTAAACCCGAACCGATTGGATCCCTACGTTACGGATATCTGCTCCGTAAAAGTGAGTTCATCATCTATCCAATCAATAGCAATGGTGTCACCCGGTGCAAAAGCACCACTGAGAATCTCCCGGGCCAAACGATTTTCCAGATGAGTTTGAATTGCCCTGCGCAAAGGCCGTGCCCCGTATACCGGATCAAACCCTGCCTCACCCAACATATCCAGCGCCCGCTCAGAAACCTCTATCGTGATACCGTTGGCCTTCAATCTTTTTGCTAGCGTGCCTACCTGAATCGATGTGATCTGTCGAATGTGATCACGCTCCAACGGATGGAACACCACCACATCATCGATTCTATTTACAAACTCCGGCCGGAAATGATCACCCACTATTTCAAGCACAGAATTTTTCATGTCCTCATAGTTTGCAGCCCCCGCTTTCTCCTGGATTACATGACTGCCCAGATTTGACGTCATCACAATTACTGTATGACGGAAATCTACGGTTCGACCCTGACCATCAGTCAGACGACCATCATCAAGCACCTGCAATAAAATATTGAATACATCTGAGTGCGCTTTCTCTACCTCATCAAGCAAGATCACCGAATAAGGACGACGTCTGACTGCCTCAGTTAAGTAGCCGCCTTCGTCATACCCGACATAACCGGGAGGCGCACCAATTAAACGTGCAACGGAGTGCTTTTCCATAAACTCTGACATATCCAGTCGAATCAGCGCATCCGGACTGTCAAACAGAAACCCTGCCAGGGCCTTGGTAAGCTCAGTCTTACCCACGCCGGTTGGCCCTAAGAATAAGAACGATCCATTCGGTCTTTCGGGAGGCGCTAAGCCCGCACGCGAACGACGCACCGCATCAGACACAGCGGTAACCGCCTCCGCCTGACCAATAACACGCTTAGCGATTTCTTCTTCCATACGCAATAGCTTCTCACGTTCTCCTTCAAGCATTTTACTCACCGGTATACCGGTCCAGCGCGCCACTACTTCTGCGATCTCATCTTCTGAAACGCTGTTGCGAAGCAACTGGAGATCCATATCGTCACCAGTGCCCGCATCTTCTATTTGCTTTTCAAGTTCAGGAATACGGCCGTACTGCAATTCAGACATACGCTCATAGTCACGTGCTCGAGTTGCCGTTTCTAATTCCACCCGGGCTTTTTCAAGCTCTTCCTTTATGTGACTCGAACCCTG
>CALGJU010000167.1 GCA_937928685.1 uncultured Granulosicoccaceae bacterium | reverse complement strand
CATCAGGGTCAGCTCGCCGTTGTGATCCAGCCCGAATTCGAATTTTGTATCAGCGAGAATAATGCCTTTTTGCGCACAGTGACTGGCGGCACGTTGGTAGATTTTCAGACTGATTGATTTGACTGCATTGGCGTGCGCTTCGCCAATGCGCTCGACCATTTTTTCAAAGTTAATGTTGATATCGTGATCACCCACATCCGCTTTCGTGGCCGGTGTAAATATAGGTGGATCAATTTGCTGCGCCAGTTGCATATGTGCCGGAAGTTTCACACCACAGACCTCGCCGGTGTGTTGATAATCTTTCCAGCCGGATCCGATCAAATAGCCCCTTACTACGGCTTCGACCGGCAACGGCGTCAGCCTTTTTACCAGCATACTGCGATCAACTGCCTGGGCGAATTCCTGTGGATCCGGAAGCACGTCGTTGAGCGTAAGATCAGTGCTTATATGGTTCGGTATCAGGTCTGCCATTTGTTCAAACCAGAAACTCGCGATTTGTGTGAGGATTTTTCCCTTACCTGCCAACGGCTCTGGTAAAACCACATCAAAGGCCGATAAACGGTCTGTGGCGATCATCAGCAGGTGATCGTCGCCGACGGCGTAGACGTCACGCACTTTGCCGCGCTGTAGCAGGGTCAGGGAGCTGATGGCGGTTTCAATGATGGCGGTGTTCAAGTGGGGCGGGCCTCGGGGTTCGCTGGTGGGCTATGCGGGAAGTTCGGTAATAAATTTAGTGTCACACAACAGTGGCACAAACGGATAAATTTAGTCACCATTGCATTTTAACCAATCGCGAAACTCAGATGCAGAATCCTTTAGTTGGCGTGGTCATGGGCAGCAAGAGCGACTGGCCCGTCATGCAGCATTGCCACGATATCCTGACTCAATTTGGCGTGGCACACGAATGCAAAGTGGTGTCTGCGCACCGGACGCCGGATTTGCTCTTTGAGTACGCAGCTTCTGCCGAAGAACGCGGTATGCAGGCGATTATTGCCGGTGCCGGTGGCGCCGCGCATCTGCCGGGTATGCTGGCTTCCAAAACCGCCGTACCAGTGCTTGGTGTGCCTGTGCCGTCGCGTCATTTGCAGGGCCAGGATTCACTGTTGTCTATCGTTCAGATGCCCAAAGGTGTGCCGGTTGCCACGTTTGCGATTGGTGATGCCGGTGCGGCAAATGCCGCATTGTTTGCGATTGCGATGCTGGCCCGACACGATGATGCGCTTTTAAAGCAACTGCTTGAATTCAGACAAGAGCAACGCAGAGTTTCAATGGCATCGGAATTGCCCGATGCCCACTGACCCGATGCGCACTGATAAGAAAGCCCGTAAGCCTTTGCCGCCCGGTGCCACACTGGGTGTATTGGGTGGTGGGCAGCTTGGCCGTATGTTTTCGCAAGCCGCCAGCAAGATGGGGTACCGGGTTTGTGTGCTTGACCCCGCAGCTGATTCACCGGCCGCAGAAGTATCTGCCCTGCACATCAAAGCAGGCTTTGATGATCCTGTGGCACTGGCTGAGCTGGCAGAGGTTTGTGATGCGGTCACAACCGAGTTTGAAAATGTTCCCGCTGACAGTTTGCGTTTTTTGCAGAATTCAATTCCGGTGTCACCGATGCCGGAAGCGGTAGAAATTGCGCAGAACCGAAATCGTGAAAAAACTTTTTTTAAAGAGCACAACCTACCGGTAAACCGTTGTGCGGCCATAACCGAAGCTTCGCAAATCGCTGCTGCATTTGAAAGCATGAGCGGTAAGGCAGTAATTAAGACCGCACGCTTTGGTTATGACGGCAAGGGCCAGCAAGTATGCACAAGTGCTGCGGAAGTTGAATCGGCCTTTGCAGAGTTCGGTGGGGTGGAATGCATTCTCGAAGACTTTGTTCCGTTTGATTGTGAAGTCTCGGTCGTGCTGGCAAGAGATATTCACGGCAACGTAGAAACCTTTCCAGTGGTTGAGAATCAACATATCAATAGCATTCTTGATCTATGTATTGTTCCGGCCAGAGTTCCAGCTGCGGTTTTAGAGAAAGCACAGGTGATAGCCGCGTCTCTAGCAGAGGCATTGGATTATGTTGGTGTGTTAGCCATAGAGATGTTTGTCTGCGGTGAATCCATATCATTGAATGAAATTGCCCCAAGGCCGCACAACAGTGGTCACTACACAATGGATGCCTGCAACTATTCACAGTTTGATCAGCAAGTAAGAACATTGGTTGGTTTACCCGTTGCGCGAGTTGATCTGCATCAACCTGCTGTCATGCTTAATGTGCTGGGAGATCTGATACTGGCAAACGGCTTTGACTGGTCGAACGTGCAAAGTGTGAGCAATGCACATGTTCATATATATGGAAAATCAGAAGCCAGAGTTGCCCGAAAAATGGCACATATCAATTTGCTTGGTGATAATGTTGCGTCTTTAATGGCAAAGGCCAAATCACTAAAACAGCTTTAGCCCGGATTATTCATGATGTGGCGAGCCTATCGCGTAGAGATTTGATTTCACAGTGGATTTTATTCTTGCGTCAAATACTTATTGATATTTGCAAAAAGAAAAAATTCGCTGTGGAACCAAAGATCAAGTGAGATGCCGTCATCATCATGAATAATCCGGGTTAGGCGTCTGCAGGAAATTCCGAATGATGCTATAGCTGTGTGGTAAGAAATAACAATGCCATCAGGTATCTTTCCCTATGCGAAAATTCATCCCCTACCTTCTTATTCTTCTTGGCTTATTGGTAGCATTCGTTGCTACCCTGTTCGGTTTTTCGAATGCTTTGCCTTATCAGGATCCAACGCAGGCAATGTTGGCTCACCAGATTGCTGAGGCTCGTAAGTATAATCTTATCGCTTTGATCGGGCTGACGGCTTGCATTGGTGGAACATTTTGGATTTGCCAGCGCATTTGGATTAAACGCCGTAAGAAAAAACTTCAGAGCAGTTAATCTCTGACTATCGTCGCGCACAAGGCAAATTCGTTGAACCAAATTACCTCTGATTTACGTATCCAATCTATTCTCAGTATCCGTTCACCTAAAGTACTAATGGATGAACTGCCACTCAAACCCGAGGCAGCAGCGGAGATCGCAACAGCCCGACACCGCATCGCAGATATTTTGCATGCTCGTGACAAACGTCTGCTGGTAGTGGTTGGGCCGTGCTCTATCCATGATGTTGATGCTGCCATTGAGTATGCAGAGAAGTTGCTGGTACTAAAGCAAAAGTACGCTGATTCGCTTGAGATTGTTATGCGGGTCTACTTTGAAAAACCCCGCACCACCGTAGGCTGGAAGGGACTGATTAACGATCCCGACATTGATGGCAGTTTTCAAATAGACAAAGGCTTGCACCAGGCGCGCAAGCTGTTGGTAAAGCTTGCTGACATGGGTCTGCCGGCGGGGTGTGAGTTTCTTGATGCCGCCACCGGCCAGTACTACGCCGACCTCGTCAGCTGGGGCGCGATAGGTGCACGCACCACAGAAAGCCAGGTGCATCGTGAAATTGCATCGGGTTTGTCCTGTCCGGTTGGTTTTAAAAACGGCACACGTGGCAACATAGATATCGCTATCGATGCCATACAGGCGGCAGGTCATGCGCACGCTTTTCTAAGTCCTGATGTTAACGGAACCCTGTCGCTCTACCGCACTACCGGCAATAGCGATGCACACCTGATTTTAAGAGGAGGTCTGCAACCGAACTATGACTCGCAGTCCGTTGAGTCAGCCATAGAAGGTCAGCAAGCAGCAGGAATAAGCCGCAGAGTCATGATTGATTGCAGTCATGCAAACAGCAACAAAGATCATCTGCAACAACTGGTGGTGGTCAGAGACATCGCGTCAAGAATTTCAAATGATCAGAACGCCATCGGCGGGGTGATGATCGAAAGCCACCTGCAGGCAGGTAAACAACCAGCCACACCGGGCGGCGACCTCGTCTACGGTCAGAGTATTACCGACGCCTGTATAGGGTGGGAAGATACAGAGCAGGCAATAGCAATGTTGGCAGATGCGATCAGAAGCCCCTCCGCCTAAGCAAGCAGATCAAGCCCAACCCGTCCCTCAAACCACACCATCAGGAAGCCCGACGCGTGAGCGAGTGGACAAGCCCCACACGTCAGAAACCCCGACGCGTAAGCGAGCGGACCAAACCCAACACGTCAGGAACCCCGACGCACAAGCAAGCAGATCAAGCCCCACACGTCAGCAACCCCGACGCGTAAGCAAGCGGACCATACCCAACACGTCATGAACCCCGACGCACAAGCAAGCAGATCAAGCCCAACACGTCCGGAAGCCCGACGCGTAAGCGAGTGGACCAAGCCCAACACGTCAGGAAGCCCGACGCGTAAGCGAGCGGACCATGCCCAACACGTCAGGAAACCCGACGCGTACCAACGTACCAACGCATAAGCGAGCACACCATCACACCTATTCCCGCCCCGCGACCTGATCAAGCACAAGCCCAAAAGGCACAGTTTCCAAAACCCCAAACAGTTTATTCTTATGCAAACCCGCTTTACTAATCTGCGGTGACGACAAACCACACAACACACGGGTGAGCATTCTGGGTGAGTTGAGCAATACCGGATGCTCTGTGCGTAACGCTACCGCCTCGTCCAGCAGTTTGTCTGCTACAGAGGTGTCAGATTGATCAAGCAGCGTTACCGCCTTATTCTCCTCACACCAACTGCAATGGCCGCAGTCTTTATCCAGCGGGGAGTCAAAACGTGCGCAAAGCGCTGATGTCTGACACGCATCAAGACACACCCAATCAACGCATTGCTGTAAGCGGTTTATCTCCCGTTCCTCACGCGCCAGCGCATCGGTGGCAAGTTCGTCTGCCAATGCGGTAGTAGATTCAGGCATGCGGGTAATAGTGTATCTATTGCGAACCCCGGCAACCTTAACTTCCAGCAGACTTTGTTCTGCTAGATAGTCCAGTGCCGCAATCAGTTTTTCTCTTGGGGTGTTCATTGCGGCAGCGGTGTTATCGAGATCAACCTGAAACCAGGTTCTGCCTTTTTGTGAATGGCGGAAAATATCACCAATAAACTTTGCCCGCCGTTCGTCAAACTGGCTTAATATTTCCTGTGATGATTTAAGTGGTTTAAATTGATAGTTGGCGTAAAACGGCGTGCCGCCTGTCAGGTGTTTCTTAAGCTCAAGCTGAGTCAGCAGAGTACGCAATACTAACGGCCGGATATCGCATTGTTGTGATAGCTCGTATAGTGAGACATCAAATTCTTTTTGTTGTTTGAATATCGTATCAACCAGTCTGGCGATAGCAGCGTGATCCGGGGTATCTCCATAGATAAAGTTTTGCAGCGGAATAAGGTCAGAGACACATGCCAACAAGTGGCATTGTGACGGTTCACCGTCCCGTCCGGCGCGGCCGATTTCCTGTGAATAGTTTTCAAGGCTCTTGGGTAAGTTGTAGTGGTAAACATATCTGATATTGGATTTATCGATTCCCATGCCAAAGGCAATAGTTGCTACCACTATCCCGCTATCAGATGAAATAAACCAATCCTGAACTTCAGAGCGTTGCTGTTCTTTGAGCCCTGCATGATAGTACCTGGCCTGCAAGCCATGCTTGGCCAGTAGTTCAGCAACATGTTGTGCGGTTTTCTGCAGAGTTACATACACAATGGTCGGGCCAGAGGGTAGGTCCTTTATTTTTTGCAGAAGAATACCATCACGTGATTTATGGTCTACAGCAGTGGCGCTCAATTGTAAGTTCGGTCGGTAGAAACCTGTGTTTATAGCGCAGTCAGCGGTAATGTTAAACACGCTGCAGATATCATTCAGTACCTCTTTGGTGGCAGTGGCGGTAAGTGCCAGTACCCGTTGTGCGCCACAAGCTTTGGCAAACTCAACAAGCTTGAGGTAGTCGGGCCGAAAGTTATGTCCCCACTCAGATATACAGTGTGCTTCATCTACAGCAAAGAGCGCTATATCAATGTTTGCTATTGAGGTGCGGAAGCGTTCATTGTTAAACCGT
>CALGJU010000166.1 GCA_937928685.1 uncultured Granulosicoccaceae bacterium | reverse complement strand
GGAATCTTCTGATCAATACCCGTTCAAGCATGGCGGGATTATCGCCACCGTGCTTGTATGCGTTTCAAAGCCTCGGCACCGGGATTAAGCTTTGCATAAGGGACATTGCAGAGCGCTTGATCAGTACTGCCCAGGGTGGTGTGCATGTCGTCACTGCTTTCCTCGACATAGAGCAGTCCGGTGACAACTGCACCCTCTGCACGATATTTTTCTATATAGGAAATGGCCGCGATTCGGTCAGTGGGGTCGTAACTTTCATCGACCCGTCGCAACCCGACACGACTGCCATCGTGCATGGTAACTTGCCTGTACTCACCTGGTTTACTGCGTGTCACTATTTCTTCGTGTTGACCGACAAAGTCGGCATAGACCGTTTCACGCATGTGTTCACGGGTGTGAGCGTAACTTTTAGTTGAGCCCTCGTGGTCATTGAAAGTGACGCAGGGTGAGATAATATCAAGCAGTGCAAATCCGGAATGGCTGATCGCACTTTTTATTAACGGCACTAAATGCTCTTTGTCTCCCGAGAAGCTCCTTCCGACAAAGGTACAGCCAAGTGAAATGGCCAGCAATACCGGATCAATTGGCGAGTAGGCATTGGCATCACCTTTTTTGGCTTTGCTGCCTTTATCTGCACTGGCGGAGAACTGGCCTTTGGTTAAACCGTAGACGCCGTTATTTTCCAGCATATACAGCATATTTACATTGCGTCGAATGGCATGTGAAAACTGCCCCAGCCCAATCGATAGTGAATCACCGTCTCCTGATACACCGATATACTGCAACTCACGGTTAGCTGCATTCGCACCGGTTGCAATGGATGGCATACGGCCGTGAACAGAATTAAAGCCATGCGCACCACCTAAAAAGTAAGTGGGTGTTTTACTGGAGCAGCCGATACCGGATACCTTGGCAACCCGGTGCGGTTCTATTGAAAGCTCAAAGTAGGCTTGCATGATAGCTGACGACACTGAGTCGTGACCACAGCCAGCACATAGTGTTGACATGCTGCCTTCGTAGTCACGCAGGGTGAGCCCAATATCATTGCGTGGCAGATCGGGGTGAGTAATGTTGGGTTTTTTTATAAAGCTCATGTCACTAAACGGCTTGCGCCGCCCCCTGCAGTTGTAGTTCGTGCTTCACTGCATCAACAATAAAATCACTGCCGACCGGCATGCCATCGTACGATAGCAGTGGAACCAGTCTGGCCGGGTCAATCTCAAGCTCATTAACCAGCAACTGCCGTAGCTGTGCATCGCGATTTTGTTCGATAACAAATACGCGATCATACTTGTCAATAAACTGTTTTACGGATTCGTCAAACGGAAACGCTTTTAAACGCATGTAGTCGAAAGAAATTTGTTCTGTCGCAAGTCTATCCCTGGCTTCTACGATCGCACCGTGGCAGCTGCCAATAGATAATACCGCCCAGCTTTTATTAGCACCTACCTCTGCGCCATGCTCCACTACCGGAGCAGGTACAAGCGTTGCTGCGGTATCTGACTTGCGCTGCAGTCGGTCAAGTACCTGCTTGTACTCGTCTGACTTTTCTGTGTAACCACCATACTGGTTGTGGCCGGAGCCGCGTACAAAATAAGCGCCACGCGCGTTGACACCAGGTAGGGTACGCCATGGAATGGCATCGCCGTCAACGTCAAGGTAGCGATAGAACTTGTCCATGTCACGCAGCGCTTCTGCGTCATAGACTTTGCCGCGATCTGGTTGGTAGCTGCCGTCCCATTGAATTTCGGGAATCATCCAGTCATTCATACCGATATCAAGGTCTGATAAAACAATCACCGGTGTTTGCAACCGTTCGGCAAGATCAAATGCATTGAGTGACATTTCAAAGCATTCTGTCGGATCGGCCGGGAATAGCAATACATGGCGGGTATCACCATGAGAGGCGTATGCGGCGGCTGTGATATCGCATTGTTGTGTGCGGGTGGGCATGCCGGTGGATGGGCCAACACGTTGCACGTCAAATATGACAGCTGGAATTTCCGCGTAATAAGCCAGCCCCAGAAATTCACTCATGAGTGAGATTCCCGGTCCACTGGTGGAGGTGAATGCTCTGGCGCCATTCCAGTTGGCACCTAACACCATACCGATAGCTGCCAGCTCGTCCTCTGCCTGAATGACGCAGTAGTTATTGACCTTGTTGCCGTCAGTATCTTCTTCAACACGAAGTTGCTTGCAAAAAATGCTGTAGGCATCAATCAGTGATGTTGATGGCGTAATGGGGTACCAGCTGACCACTGTAGCACCGGCATACACGGATCCTAAGCCAGCTGTGGTGTTACCATCGACCATGACGTAACCATCGGTCTTGTCCATGCGCTCAAGACGCAGGTCGAGTGGGCAGTTAAAATTCTCGTTAGCGTAGTCGTAGCCCATTTTAATGGCTTGCATATTGGCGTCCATCAAATGCGGCTTAGCTGAGAATGTCTCTTTTAAGAGGTTTTCAACGACGTCCATTTCTATATCGAGCAGTGCGACCAGCGCCCCGACATAGGCCACATTTTTCATTAGTACCTTGGCGCGTGCAGAATCAAATGCCTCATTGCACATGCCGGATAGGGGGATGCCCAGTACCGTGACATCGTCGCGCTCAAGCATCTCATTGCGGGCCCAGGTGGAATCGTAAAGCAGGTAGCCACCGGGGCGCAGCTCTGCCAGATCTGCAGCATAGGTTTCTGCATTCATGGCCACCATAAAATCGGTCGTTCCGGTTCGACAGGTATAGCCGTCTTTGGTTACACGAATCTCATACCAGGTTGGAAGTCCTTGTATGTTTGACGGAAAAAAATTCTTGCCAACCACTGGAATACCCATCCGGAAGATGGACTTCATCAGCAAGCCGTTTGAACTGGCGGAACCAGTCCCGTTAACGTTCGCCAGCTTTATTACAAAATCATTTATTCGGTTGTTAGCTGACATCGGCCTTCTTTATCGGTAGCGTATGGAACGATTAGTTTTGACTTGCGCATATCCCAGGCACCTGTTGGGCAACGTTCAGCGCACAATCCACAATGGATGCAGAGGTTTTCATCTTTGACCATGACTTTGCCGGTCTGAGGCAATGCATCTGACACGTAGAGAATCTGGTCTTTATTGTCTGCCGGTGCACGCAAACGGGTGCGCAGATCGTCTTCTTCGCCGTTGTCGGTGATGGTCAGGCAGTACACCGGACAGACGTCCATACAGGCGTCGCATTCGATGCATAATTTCTCACTGAATATAGTTTGCACATCGCAGTTGAGGCATCGCTCAACTTCAAGCGCTGTCTGCTCCGGATCAAAACCCAGCTCAACTTCAATGCGGATGTTTTTGAATCTTTCGGTCAGTTCAACATGGCGCATCTTACGCCGCTCTGAATCATCGAAATCGTTCGAATAGCTCCATTCGTGAATACCCATTTTGGTGGATTGCAGGTTCATTCCGCGAGGAGGGCGCTCTTGTATGTCTTCACCGGCACAGTATTTATGGATGGAGATTGCGGCTCGATGGCCGTGCTCGACCGCCCAGATAATATTCTTTGGGCCAAAGGCTGAATCACCACCAAAAAATACACCGGGTAGTTCCACACCGTGGGTGACTTCGTCAACATCGGGTGCGTCGTACTGGTTGAAACTGATGCCGACATCGCGTTCGATCCAGGGGAACGCATTGTCTTGTCCGATAGCGAGAATGACATCGTCACAGGGCAGGAAAACTTCCTCGAGTACTTCCGGTCGGGATAGTTCGCCATCACTGTCGATGTCATAGTGGAGTTTGTCGAAGGTCATGCCCTTCAGTACGCCGTCTTCTACAATAAATGCTTTGGGTGAGTGATTAATAAGAATGTTTACGTCTTCTTCCTCGGCATCTTCCAATTCCCATGCGCTGGCTTTAAACCAGCCGCGTGGCTTGCGCGCCAGCACAGAGACATTTTTGCCGCCGAGTCGCAGTGCAGATCTACAGCAATCCATGGCGGTATTCCCAACGCCAATGATGATCACGTTCTCACCGATGTTGTCGGTGTGTTCGAATGCCACTGACTCGAGCCAGTCGATGCCGATATGTATCCTGGGGCTGTCATGGCGACCGGGCAGATCCAGGTCTTTGCCGCGTGGAGCACCGGTTCCAATGAAGACAGCGTCATAACCATCATCAAGCAGTTGTTTCATGCTGTTGACCGGAGTATTAAGTCGTAGGTCAACGCCGCGCCCTACGATCAGGTCAATTTCATCATCAAGCACTTCCGCCGGTAGTCGGAACGACGGAATATTAGTGCGCATCAAACCGCCGGGCTTATCGTGCTGTTCGAATATCGTGATGTCATAGCCGAGTGGTAGCAGATCATTGGCGACAGTCAGTGAGGCGCAGCCGGCACCGACGCACGCTATGCGTTTACCGATGGACGGTCCCTTCGGGGGAAGTTTGTCGCGAATGTCATCAGAGAGGTCAGCCGCCACGCGTTTAAGCCGGCAGATGGCAACCGGCGTCTCATCGAGTCTGCCGCGACGACAGGCGGGTTCGCACGGTCGGTCGCAAACTCTTCCAAGAACCCCTGGAAAGACGTTGGATTTTCGGTTCTCAAGATAGGCACCGGTAAAGTCGCCTTGGGCTATCTGTCGGATATAGCCGGGAACATCAGTGTGAGCTGGGCAGCCCCACTGACAATCGACGACCCGATGAAAATGATTCGGATCAGACGAGTTGGTAGGTTTCATTGGTTTTTATTACCTGTGTTTTGATACGCAGACTAACTGAACGCCTACCGTTTACGTTGCGAAAACCGCCGTAGAACTATAGGGGGAGAGCACAGTAATGTAAACGGATACGACGCCAAGTATCACCATAAAGACGCGATTACACAAGAGTTGAGAGCGTGCTCTTGACAGGGTGTCCGTAGTGCTCTGAAGCTCGTTCGAAGGGAGCTTGATCTGCTGTGGTTCAAAGTCGCCGGAGGCGAGTTGTACTACGGGCCTACTTAGAAAAGAACTCTTCAAGCCTGTTGTCAGCCGCGGTTTGATCTTTTCCGCCTTCACCCTTCGTCAGTACCTTGAACGGATCAATGCTGTTCCACAACGGGGTTGATGCCATGGCGCTTGCAAACAGTGCCCCGCCGCGTAGTACCCAACCTAAAATACCGGCCGTAACGCTTAAAGAAATACCCAGCCCGGCATCTACGCCGATCTGGTATTTTCGGGCGTTTTCTTCTTCTGATTGATCAAGATCGTCACCTAGTCTTGATAAGCCGTCAAGGAAGTCGGTGTTGGACATTATGTCACGCATGCGTGTGGAAGTGACTTCCAGAGCGACCTCGAACCCGGATACGCTAAGAGTCGATGAGTTGATGATCAGCCTGGTGTCTTTGGCTTGATTGTGCTGTTGGACATCCAGCGCATCGAGAGATGAGATCAGAGTAACTTGTGGTTTGGCAGGCGGAACGTAGATGTTGGTAATTATTTCGTTGGTGTCTGCCCGTGTACGTTCTGTTTGCGGTATCAGTGCAAACTGATCAGGCTCGAGAAATTCAGCTTTTGTCTCCTCAGTGGGTATCTCTTCGACTATATCTGCTGGTTCCGGTTCTGTCTTAGGGGTCTCTGGCGCTTCGAAAGGCGTTTGTGTAAAAGCGGCGGCCAGTGGTGGCTCAATGCTGATGTCCACCTGCGCTATGGTAGAGACTCCGTCTTCATTGGTTACTCGGTAGGTGAAAAAATCGGTGAGCACGGCAGAGCCATCGTGAAGGTAGGCGAAAGTACCATCTGGATTGAGCGCAAGGGTGCCGTGTGCCGGGGGTTGTTCTATTTGAACCAGCAACACGGTATTTGACGATAACGCTGCACTACTCAATTCACTGTAACCAGACTCGAGCAGATCACCGTTCAGTGAGTCGAACGGTTGACCAAACGCTAGTTTCAGCTGATCGCCATCTATGTCAGGTGCCGGGTCAATGACCTCGGTGACTGAGATTGAGAATCGACCGGTTGAGGGCATCGATCCATCCTCGCCACCATCTTGAACGGAGACATCGAAAAAATCACTGTTGGTTTCAGAGCCATCGTGTGTGTAGACGACCTGGTCGGTTTCCAGTTCAGCAAGTGTAAAGGTATCTCCTACTGCAAGCGTGTCGCCGTTTAGTGTGAGTATTCCATGCAGGGGGGCACTACCGAGGCGGAAGGTTAGTTCTGTTGCGAGTAAATCGTCGGCGTCTGTCGCGTTGAGTACCGCTGTGGTAATTGTATTTTCACTGCCTTCATCTACGGTGGCGTCTTCAGTAACCAGCCGTGGCGGGTCGTTAACGCCAGGCAAATCAAAGCTAATAAAGTTCTCAGTCTGATCGGTAAATTCACCACCATTGATCGTATTGCCGCTATCTTGAACCTGGAACCCGAATCCATGGTAGCCACTGCCGGTGCCGTTAGAGGGGGGCATATAAACTAACAGTCCGTTGTCAATGTCTGCAGTGCCTATAACGCTGCCTTGTGTTACGGCAACCCCGGCAATTTTCAATACACCCGTGGCAGGCGGAGAGGTAATTACAATACCGGTAAAACTGTCGTTGTCCTGTGGGTCTGTGAACAGAAAGTCCGCGCTGGTGAAGACGTACTCTATATCTTCAGGAGTAGATACGGTGTTGTCATTACCGGATGGTGCATCCGATACACCGGTGATATCAAAAGTAATGGTTCGCTGTTGTTGGTCAACGGAAAATCCACCATGGTCATTGCCCCCATCGTCCAGTACTTTAAAGCCAAAATTATCATAGCCAATGCCGTTTGCATCAGGTTGCGGTGAGAACACCAGCAGTGCCGAGTCAATGTCACTGATACTGATTTCCTGTCCCGCCATCAGTGGTGTCCCGTTAAGAGACAGTTCTCCATTAACAGGTAGCTGGCTGATTTGCACGGCAGAGAAATTGTTGTTGTCAAGGTGGTCTGAGAATCCAAAATCCGCGCGACTCAGTGTGTAGTTGCTGTCTTCCAGTAGCGTTAGCGTGGCGTCGGTTCCTGTTGGAGCATCGTTGACACTGGCAATAGTGATTGTTCGAGTGATCGGGTTTGATAGAAGTTCGCCATCGAAAACACGAAACTCCAGTGTGCGGGTATCAAGTGCCGGGGATTCACTACTGTTTTCATACCACACTGAGCGCAGTGCTGTTTGATAAGCTGTCAGGGTATCAGTGCCGCTGAGTGTCAGGATGCCCGCCGTATTGTCCCAGGTGCCTGTGATATTCGCAGTATTGTTAAATGCCAGTATGTCTTCTGCGGATTGGTGGCCGGTGGATATCGCCACAGTGGCACCCTCAAGTGTAATGTCATCCTTATCGTTCACTATTATGTTTGATGTAATAGTCACGCCACCTTCGTTCTCTACATAGTCCAGCGTTGTACTTTCTATATCTGCCGTTTCCGGTCGATTGTTAACCGGCACGATGACAAGCTCGCGTGACGAAAGATTGGAATCAGTAGTGCCGTCATTGACGGCAAACTCAACGGTTCTGAGAGAGGTGTCAGGGTGATCGCTTAGATTCTCATAGGTGACTGATCGCAATGCACTCTGATAAGCGGCTACGGTGTCGCTTCCATTGAGTGTGAGTTGCCCGTTGAGTGGGTCCCAGCTTGCAGAGATAGTTCCAGTGTTGAATAAGTTGAGTCGGTCTTCATCGGGCCTGTAGTTGCCAGTGATCTGTACTGTGGCAGACTCAAGGTTGATGTCATCCGGCTCGCTCAAGACCAAGGTTGTGCTGACAAATGTCGGGTTGGCGTTTTCAATATACGGCAATGCAACCGCTTCAATGGAAGACAGGATCGGTGCATCGTTAAGTGGCACGATCAGAATTTCCCGGGTTACCTGGTTGCTATTGAGTTCACCATCATTGATTGAATACGTGATCTGACGTGGCATTGAAGCAGGGTTGTCACTGCTGTTCGTATAAGTGACGGTTCGCAATGCCTGCTGGTATTCAGCAACTGTTGCAGCTCCGGACAGGGTTAATAATCCGTTGTCGTATGATCCGGTGATGCCGGACTGATCAATAAAGCCTAGTGTGTCTTCGTCTGCGTAGAAGTTGTCACTGATAGCAACAGTAGCGCCGTCGATAGTTGTGTCATCGACATCGCTTAGTTGCAAAGTGTCTGTAATGCCGACAGGCGTACCGTTCTCAATATAGACTGCTGGTGCTACTTCAATATTGGATAGCGTCGGCGGATCATTAACGGTGGTGATTGCAATATCACGGAATATCGGATTGCTGTTGAAGTCTCCGTCAAAGACTGTGGCTGAAATAGTGCGGTCAAGAGTAGATGGGTTGTCACTGGTATTGATGTAGCTAACGGAGCGAATCGCAGATTGATACTCAGCCAGCGAGGCTGTGCCTGTTAATGACAATATTCCGGTGGCCGCATTATAGCTTCCAGTGATACCTGAGTTATCAGTGAAAAGGAGTTCGTCTTCCCCGAGTGCAAAATTGCCATTGATAGCAACGGTAGCCAGCTCGATGTTGGTGTCGTCAAGGTCATTAATTTCCAGGCTACTGGTAAAGCCTATGGGGGTGCTATTTTCAGTGAATTGTGCAGCAACTGTTTCTACGTTGGATAGAGAAGGTGCGTCATTAACCGCGGTAAATACTATGTCTCGTGACGTTGCATTGCTGGTGCTGCTGTTATCTTCAATGAAAAAAGTGATTGTGCGAGTCAGATCGTTTGGATCGTTGCTGATGTTTTCGTAACGAATAGAGTGTAGTGCTGTCTGGTAGTCGGATACACTGGCTGAGCCAGTTAATGTCAGCACGCCTGTTGTCGCGTCAAAGCTGCCTGTGATGCCTGACTGATCGTTGAAATGCAGTAGATCTTCGTCAAAGGCATAATTGCCGGTGACTGCCACTGTGGCTGATTGCAGTTGTGTATCATCGCTGTCGCTGAGCGTGAGCGTATTTGATACTACCGTCGGTAAGTCGTTCTCTGTATAGCTAACAGGCTGCTGTTCAATACCGCTGACTAAAGGCATATCGTTAACCGGAATTACTTCGATATTGCGGGATAAAACATTGCTGTCAACATAACCATCGTTAACAATGAAACTAACAGTTCGAACAGCATCTGATGGATTGTCACTCGTATTATGATATCTCACAGAGTGTAATGCGATTTCGTAATCTGAAAGCGGTGCGGTGCCGGTTAATGTCATTTCGCCGGTGGCAGTGTTGAAATTTCCGGTGATGTTCAACTGGTCAGTAAATATTAGTGCATCTTCAGTCGTGATGAAGTTACCGGTAATAGATACAGTGGCGGATTCAATGTTGATGTCGTCGACATCACCAATGGCAAGACTGCTGGTGATACCGATAGGTGGATTGTTCTCGGTATAGAGCGCCGGAGGCGCTTCTATAGTTGATAGTACAGATGCATCGTTGACCGCGGTGAAGGTAATGTCGCGGGACACAGGCGTGCTGTAGTCATCGCCATCATATACAACGAATGACACCGTACGATCAACAGGCGAGGGATTATCACTGGTGTTATGATAAGTCACCGCGCGAAGCGCTGTTTCGTAGTCAGCCAGCGTGGCGGAACCGGTTAGGGACAATACACCACTGCCGTTGTCATAAGTGCCGTTGATGCCAAGCTGATTGGCGAACGTCAGCACATCCTCGGTCGTGACGAAGTTGCCGGTAATAGACACGGTGGCAGATTCAATGTTGGTGTCGTCGACATC
>CALGJU010000165.1 GCA_937928685.1 uncultured Granulosicoccaceae bacterium | reverse complement strand
GCCGGATATTCTGTATTTTGCGAAGTTAGCAATCTCTGTGACGCCCACGTTGTTACGCACCGCGCGCACTTCATTGCCGACATGTTCAAAATCATTAGAGCGATGAAAAGACAATATGTCTTTGGCCGGCGATCCCTCTGGTGCAAACCACAGAGGGGTTTCAAGCCCCCAGGTGTCACCCATTATCGCGTTGTTATCCCGAACCATGGTGTCGTACAACGGTGTCGTCTGCTGTGGCCGCCCGGCAGGTAACTCTTCATTAGGGAAGCGAATGGAAAAACGCCGTGAATAGTTTTCACGTACTTTGGCGTTGGTATAGCGCAGGGTCGTGAAGTCACCAAAGCGCGCGACGTCCATGCCGAACACATCGTGCCCCGGATCACCGTCTACCATCCAGTTGGCCAACGCTAACCCTACGCCACCACCCTGGCTAAAGCCCGCCATCACCCCACAGGCAGACCAGAAGTTGGTTAATCCCTGCACCGGTCCCACCAACGGGTTGCCATCTGGCGCAAACGTAAAGGGGCCATTAATAGTCTGTTTAATACCGGCGGTTTCAAACGCCGGAAAATGTTTAAAAGCTACTTCAAGTGAAGGTGCTATACGGTCAAGGTCTGGTTGCAGCAGTTCATGCCCGAAGTCCCATGGGGTTTCCACCGGTGACCATGGCTTGCAGGCTTTTTCATAAGTGCCAAGCAACAAGCCGGAGCGCTCCTGCCGTGTATAGATCTCTCCTTTGAAATCGATCACACCCACCAACTCACGCCCGGTGTCTTGATTAAACTCAACCACCTCCGGCATTTCATCGGTTAGCAGATACATGTGTTCCATCGCCAGAACCGGCAATTCCAGTCCCACCATTCGGCCTACTTCACGCGCCCATAAGCCACCCGCGTTGACCACGTGTTCGGTTTTTACAATGCCCTTCTCTGTTTCCACGCTCCAGGTGCCGTCACTGCTTTGCGTAATGCCGATCACCGGGTTGCGCAGCTCGATAGTCGCCCCCAGGGTTTGAGCGGCTTTGGCGTAGGCATGGGTGGTGCCTGACGGGTCAAGATGGCCCTCAACCGGATCCCACAGTGCACCGACAAAGTTGGTTTCATCCATCAGCGGAAACATAGACTTGGCTTCTGACGGGGTGATGATCTCGGTTTCCATGCCCAGTGCACGACCGGTGGCGTGTACGTAGCGCAGAAAGTCCATGCGCTCTTCAGTGTCGGCCATCATCACGCCACCAGTCAAATGCAGGCTGCACGACTGGCCGGATATTTTTTCCAGCTCATCGTAGAGTGATACCGTATATGCCTGTAGCTTCGCCACATTGGGATCACCGTTGAGTGTATGAAACCCGCCGGCCGCATGCCACGAAGAGCCAGACGTAAGCTCAGAACGTTCGATCAACAGCACGTCTTTCCAGCCTGCCTTGGCAAGATGAAAGAGTACTGAACAGCCTACTACCCCACCACCAATGACCACCGCTTGAGCATGTGTTTGCATCGTTGCATCCCCTGTTGCAATTGCGTTGCAATGTAGCACAACCGGTGTGTTGCAAGCCGTGCAAACTATCGCTTGCGCGCTATTCTAAATCACGTTTGCGCAGGGCGTAAATTGTGTGCATAGTTTGCCGATCAAATATATCGATATAACAGCGGATAAAACAGCAATGACAGTAAGAGCAGGGTTAGTAGGGTACGGGCTTTCCGGCAAGGTTTTTCACGCGCCATTATTTAAAGCCGCAGGAATCGACCTGGTCTGTGTTGCATCATCCAATGCCGCCAAAGTTCATGCAGATTTTCCTGACATGGTGGTGCACCCCACCTATGATGATCTGCTTGCAGACAGCAAGGTTGATCTGGTGGTGTTGTCGACACCCAGTGAGCTGCACGCAGAGCAATTGCTCAAAGCCCTTGCTGCAGGTAAACACGTAATTTCTGAAAAGCCTTTTACCTCCACAGTGGCCGAAGCAGATGAAGTCATCAAGGCCGCCAACGCCTGCGGTAAAATAGCCACCTGTTTTCAAAACAGACGGTGGGACGGAGATTTTCTTACGTTAAGAATGTTAATGGATGAAGACACGCTGGGTGAAGTGCGAAGCTACCGCGCCCACTTTGATATCTTCCGCCCGCTGGAACCAGGCAAGTGGCGTGAAAAGCCAGGTGTTGCCATTGGTGCTCACTATGATCTTGGGACCCACGTGGTTGATCAAGCGTTGTGCCTGTTTGGCAAACCAGATTGGGTACAGGGAGACTTAATAGCACAACGCCCGGACACAGAAGTGGTAGATACTTTTAACATACGTATGGGTTACAACAGCAACAATCTAAGAGTAGAGCTTTGCGGTAGCTTGTTTCCTGTTGATGACACAATAAGATTCTGTGTGCACGGAACCAAAGGTTCTTACGTAAAGCGCTTTATGGATATTCAGGAAGAGCAAATGCGTGGCGGAATGACAGCCACCGATGACGGCTTTGGTGTTGATCCGGAATCAAATTGGGGCAGGTTAACTGTGGCGAATGGCGAAGAGTCTGTCAGTTCAGTGCTGCGTACACTTGATGGTTGCCACTATGATATTTATTCGTTGCTGAAGGTGGCTATTGAAGAAGGCACTAAGCCGCCTGTTTTGATGGAGGAGGCTCGGATGACTATGGCGGTTATTGAGGCTGTTGT
>CALGJU010000164.1 GCA_937928685.1 uncultured Granulosicoccaceae bacterium | reverse complement strand
TTTTTTGGAAGCTTTTTTCTTAGAGCGCTTCTTTTTGGAAGCTTTCTTTTTAGAGGCTTTCTTTTTAGAACGCTTCTTTTTGGAAGCTTTCTTCTTAGAGGCCTTTTTCTTAGAACGCTTCTTTTTGGAAGCCTTCTTCTTAGAAGCTTTCTTTTTAGAGCGCTTCTTCTTACTTGCTTTCTTCTTAGACGCTTTCTTCTTAGAAGCTTTCTTTTTACTTACTTTCTTTTTGGACTTCTTTTTCTTAGAAGCCTTTTTCTTTGACGACTTCTTTTTAGAAGTTGCTTTCTTCTTACCTGCTGGACGACCAACTTTCTTTGCCGCTGCTTTTTTCTTCGTTCGAGCCATTAAGTTCTCCTGAGAGTTATAGGCGATTGGATTATAATCGTTAATTCATTGAATTCAATAAAAAACACTGATTAGCAGCGCTTTTAATACAAAAAAAGCACCAGATAAACAAAAAAACCTATTTTTTATAGATAAACAGCAAAAATATTACATCGATTTCATCTATTAACGTCCTAAACACAAACTTATAAAGCTTAATTCAACTTCAAAAAGTTATAGAACCTATGCAGTGAAGTATGATTTTTATAACAACAACTAACTCAGCTATGTTATTTCGGTGTTCATCTGACTGCAACCAAGCTTTAGAATTTTACAATTGCCCATCAACTACCGCCAGTAACAACAATGCATACAAAACCTATCGCAGCTTCTTTGGTCCGACGCTTACTCGCACTTTTATATGATGTATTACTACTGCTCGGCGTCTTATTCGCGATGACTGCGATTGCTGTTGCGCTCAATAAAGGGGAACAAGTTACACATCCTGCGTATTACGCATGTCTTGTACTAACTACTTACGCATTCTTCGGCTGGTTTTGGACACATGGCGGTCAAACATTGGGTATGCGCACCTGGAAACTTAAAATCATCAGCGACAGTGGCGATTCATTAACCTGGAAACAGGCCGCGATTCGCTTTGCAGCAGCAGCATTGGCGTTGCTACCCGTTGGAATCGGGCTGATATGGGTAGTATTTGATCGAAACAAACTTGCATGGCACGACAAGCTATCTAAAACCCGACTGATAAGTCTTAAGGTGAAAAAGAAGGGATCGAAAGCCACAAACTCAGAAGCAAACTCCTAAATGCACATGTATTCCACTTAGAAACGCGACATCTGCAACTACAAACCCACTAGGCAATACGGGTTAAGCCAAATAGAGCAAGCAAACTGAATAATGTGAGTGGTATTAACGTACTCACGGAGGGTGACAAGCCATTCGCCAAGCCAAGATGGGTAAAGAGTCGGTTGAGCAGAAAATACCCGATCCCAAGCAAGATACCGATGAATATCTTCTGCCCTACACTGCCACTTCTCTGCGAAGCGAACACAAATGGCAATGACAGCATTAACATGACTAACGTTGATAGCGGCGTGGTTATCTTTGTCCACAACGCCAATTCAATCGGCCCGCTATCCAGCTGATTGCGCTTTAAGTACCCAATTTGACTGAAAAGGTTTCTTACCGACATTGATTCGGGCGCCACCGATAGCCCCTGAAGTAGCTCAGCGTTAACAAGATCCCGTACCTGACGCAGCTCTGAACGTTCTGTGGTTAATGAATCAGCAAAAAAATTGGTTTGAGTTACTTCTCGTAGCTGCCACTCGCGCGCTTCCACTTGCTGCGCTTGTTGTGCATGCACGACACTCTTCAACTCACTACCCCCATCAAATTCATAGATACTGACATCAATTAAGGTCATATCCGGCAATACGGACTTGATATTGATGAAACGGGTATCCGACTTGGCCCAATACCCGGTGCGTGAACGGATAGAGAGTCGCTTAGACAATGCAGCACTGCGCAACTCCTGCGCCTGGCTCTCACTAGGTGGCATAACAAACTCTCCCAGCATCGCCACCAGTCCCATCAATAACAAGCCGATCATCGCGACTGCGGTTGCCATCTGTGCAATAGAAATACCGGCTGAGCGCATCACTGTCAGCTCACTATGCGATGCCATTGCACCTAAACCAAGCAAGCTACCCAACAATACAGATGACGGAAACAACTCGTACGCCGTGCCAGGTACACGCAATAAAATATAGATCAGCGCGGTCTTCACTGAATAATCGCCTTTACCGACATCATCCAGCTCACCAATAAAGCTGAACAAGGCTGATAGCGCTACCAGCACCATAAGCACCAACAACGTGTTCAGAAATACCGTTTTTCCGATATAACGCGCCAGTAAACTCATACCGGCTTCACCATAGATTTATTTCCAGGCAACCAGCTGGTGCCGTATCTTTTTATAGTGAGAAAAAGAATTAGTGCGATAACCAACAAATGCACCCAGGTTAACCCGACCCACGGCGGAATCGTGCCCGCTGCGACCCACTTTCGACTTAACACCAGTAAATTGGCATAAGGCACATAGATCATTATCGCCAACGCGATTTTGGAATACCGCCCCTGTCTGGGTGAGGTATAGGACAAAGGTATTGCTAACAGTGCCAACAAAAGCGCCGCAAGCGGGATCGAAAATCGCCACTGCATTTCTGCTTTCGATTGAAGATCATCACTGTTGAGCAACTCTGAAAACGTTTTAGCTGAGTTCTCAAGCACGCGACTGGCCTGCTCATCACGCGGAATTCGGACACCATGGCGTGCAAATGTGGTGCGTTGATAGCTCTCTGCTCCCGCTTTTCCTATCGTGCTGACCCCATCGACAAACACAATGAACTCTTCATCTGTTTCTTCATCACGCTGGTAAATAGCGTATTCGGCAGTCTCTACTTCAAACGCACCGTTTTCCAGATCACGATGCACAAAAACCCGATTGAACTTGTCGTTTCCATCTGCCAGCGATTCAGTAAATACCACCGCTCCGCCATTTAAAATTTCAACAAAACGCCCGGCATCCAACAGACTGCCAATGGATTGAGTCGCGATTTTTTCAGTGAGCTGTTGTTCGTATCGTGCGGCCCATGGAGATGCCCAGAAAGTTAAAAATGTAATCACCACAACGCCAATCACACCATTCCAGATAGCCGGTCGATACAGTGCTCCCAAGCCGGTACCGCAGGCCGCAATGGCAGACATCTCGCTGTCACGATACAAACGGCCAAAAGCCAGCATCACACCGAGATACAAACCGAGTGGTATCAATGTGACCAATAAATTGATGACTTTAACTCCCACCAATAGAAATAATGCATCCACCGGCAATGTACCGTCAGTCACCTTGGACAATATGCGCGCGAGTACATTGGCAACCATAATCACCAAAAGCACCACGGTCACAGCAACCCAGGTGAGAGAGATTTCTTTGAATATGTAGCGATCAAGCGTTTTCATCGCAGAGCGTTAGTCCGGGTGGCGATCAATCGGGCGACAACAGCGTTATGCTTACTATTCACAGCTGTCATGCGTACTAATAGTGCGTGATCATACCAAACCCAGTAATATTGTTTTTTACCTGTTCTTTAACCGCTAGCCAACAGAGACCGATCAAATTGGAAATTAAACTCTCTAACGCCAATCCGCTTAAAATCAAAACGAATTGCCTGGTGCTATCGGTAGGCAGTCAGAAAAAGCTTCTTGGAACCACAGCGCAGGCTGACAGCGCGAGTGGCAAATACTTAAGTAAAATTCTCAAGCAGGGTGACCTTGCAAACAAAGCGGGTGCTACCGTGATGCTGCACGATGTGCCGGAGCTTGGTGCGCAACGAGTACTATTGGTCAGCGGCGGCACTGACAATTCTGTAACAGCACAGGATTTCGAGAAAATGAGCCAGGCAGTTGCCGATTCATTATCTGCACCCGGCGTTAAAGATTGCGTGATCTGCCTCAACGACACTTCAGTGGAAGGTAAAGATCTTGCCTGGCAGGCGCGCGCAATTTCACAAGCCTTAGTAGCAAACACCTA
The DNA here is from genome assembly GCA_937928685.1 of uncultured Granulosicoccaceae bacterium. Classification (GTDB taxonomy): domain Bacteria; phylum Pseudomonadota; class Gammaproteobacteria; order Granulosicoccales; family Granulosicoccaceae. The sequence goes on along the minus strand of CALGJU010000164.1, from coordinate 4,473 downwards.
TGTTTTCGATCTACACAAAAGCAAAAAGACCAAAGCCTCGCACTTTGATGGCAAGGCTACTTTGTTTGTTGAAGACAGAAAAAACAACAAAGCAACAGACACAGGCATTAATCAGGGCACCGCTATTGCCAACGGCATGAGCCTGGCACGTGATCTCGGCAACACCGCAGCCAATATCTGCACACCAACCTATCTTGGCAAGCAGGCAAAAAGCCTCAGTAAAACCTATCCGGCAATAAACACAAAGCTACTCACCGAAGCGCAAATGAAAAAACTGGGCATGGGTGCCCTACTGAGTGTTTCAGCAGGAAGTGTTGAGCCGGCACAACTTATTTGTATGGAGTACAAAGGGGCCGCAAAGGGCAGCAAGCCTGTGGTACTGGTCGGAAAAGGCGTGACCTTTGATACCGGCGGAATATCCATCAAGGCGTCGGCCGGTATGGACGAAATGAAGTTTGATATGTGCGGTGCGGCCAGCGTGTTTGGCGTTATGAAGGCAGTTGCGGAGTTAGGCCTCTCGATTAATGTCATCGGTGTGGTCGCGGCAGCGGAAAATATGCCAAGTGGGGACGCCACTAAACCCGGTGATATTGTCACATCAATGTCCGGTCAAACCATTGAAGTGCTAAACACTGATGCAGAGGGGCGATTGGTTCTTTGTGACGCTTTGACCTATATCGGCAAATACAAACCTGATGTGGTGATTGATATTGCCACACTCACCGGCGCTGTGATTGTGGCACTTGGCAATCACACAACCGGCTTAATGAGTAACGATGATCAACTGGCAGACGATCTATACAGCGCCGGTATTGACAGCCACGATCGCTGCTGGCGACTACCGCTATGGGACGATTACCAAAAACAGCTCTCAAGTAATTTTGCCGATTTAGCCAATATTGGTGGCCGCTCTGCCGGCAGCATCACAGCTGGTTGTTTTCTGGCAAGCTTCGCAAAAGACTATCGCTGGGCACACCTTGATATTGCAGGCGTAGCCTGGAAACAGGGCTCGGCAAAGGGATCCACCGGTCGACCGGTGCCCCTGCTAATGCAATACTTGCTCAACCGTTGTAGCTAGCTGACCCATGACTAACGTTCAGTTTTACCTCATTGAGACCGATGACCCTGCAGAACAATTCAGTTATGCGCTGCAACTGGCGATGCAGCAACTCGCACGGGGCAAGCATCTACATATCCACACAGGATCGGCAAAGGATACACGGCAGATGCTGGAACAATGTGCCGAAAAACTGAGCCACGGAGATGATCGGCTCGCCATTGATCACAAAGGCGAGCCGGACGGCACCCGTGAGGTACTACTCAACCTATCGGGTGAAGTACCTCATTTTTTCAGTAGCTTTGATACCACTCTTGAGATCATCTGTACCGGTAGCCATGCCAAAGATATGGGTCGCGAGCGCTACAAATATTATAAGTCCCGAGGCTATCCGCTGCTGCACAGTAAAATCCCAGCTCAGTTGGCACTCTAAACAAAACAGTCATTCTCATATTAACAGTCATACTCCTATATAAGAGAACACCACTAAGTAAGAGACACCGGCAACCATGCGATCACTCGACCGTGGATTAGTGAGCGCCATTTCTACTACAAGCTAACTAACCTGCTAAAATCCTGCAAAACCACTTTGCGATTACAGCAGCCGTCATGGAAACAACTTACAACCCCACCGCTATCGAACAATCCTGGTATGAATACTGGGAGCGCGGCAATCACTTTGCCCCTGATGGAGATGGCTCACCCTACTGCATCATGATTCCACCACCGAATGTCACCGGAACGCTGCACATGGGGCACGCCTTCCAGGACACCGTGATGGATACACTTATTCGTTACCATCGCATGAAGGGTGACAACACACTGTGGCAACCCGGCACTGACCATGCGGGTATCGCAACACAAATGGTCGTTGAACGACAACTCGCAGCCCAACAGCAAACTCGCCACGATCTCGGGCGTGACAAGTTTATTGAAAAGGTGTGGGAGTGGAAGGAAGAGTCCGGCGGTCAAATCACCCAGCAGCTTCGTCGCATGGGCACCTCTCCAGATTGGAATCGTGAACGATTCACCATGGACGAAGGCCTTTCACAAGCCGTTAGCGACGTTTTTGTCTCTCTTTATGACGAAGGCTTGATCTATCGTGGTAAACGGCTGGTGAATTGGGACCCGGTATTACACACCGCCCTGTCTGATCTGGAAGTACTCAGTGAAGAAGAGCAAGGTCACATGTGGCACCTGCGCTACCCGCTCACCGATGGCAGCGGGCAACTTATTGTTGCCACCACACGCCCTGAAACGATGCTCGGAGACAGCGCCGTCGCTGTTCATCCGGAAGATGAGCGCTATAAACACCTGATCGGAAAAACCATCACACTGCCACTGGTTGATCGGGAAATCCCGATTATAGGAGATGACTATGTTGATCCGGAGTTTGGTTCCGGTTGTGTAAAAATTACCCCCGCACATGACTTTAACGATTATGCGATGGGCCAGCGCCACAGCCTGGACGTCATCAACATCTTTAATGATAACGCTGAAATAAACGAACAGGCACCATCGGCGTATCAAGGTCTGGACCGATACGTTGCCAGAAAGCAAATCGTAAAAGACATGAAAGCGCTCGACCTTCTGGAGCGAATTGATGATCACAAACTCATGGTGCCACGCGGCGATCGATCAAACGCAGTCGTTGAGCCTTACCTGACCGACCAATGGTATGTCGATCTCACCACCGACACACAAGCCGACGGACGACCCGGTGGTAAAACCGCCATCACCCAGCCATCTATTGATGCGGTTAAAAATGGATCTATCAAGTTTGTTCCTGATAACTGGTCAAAAACCTACTTTCAGTGGCTCGATAACATTGAAGATTGGTGTATCAGCCGACAAATTTGGTGGGGACATAGAATCCCTGCCTGGTATGACGACAATGGCAATGTTTACGTTGCCGAGTCTGAAGCTCAGGTAAGAGTTAAATACAAATTGTCAGATGATTTAGCACTACGCCAGGACGATGATGTGCTCGACACCTGGTTTTCTTCCGGCCTGTGGCCATTTTCAACGCTTGGCTGGCCAGAGCAAACTGATGCACTGAAAACCTGGTACCCCACCAGCGTACTGGTGACGGGCTTTGACATCATCTTCTTCTGGGTTGCCAGAATGATTATGTTTGGCCTTAAGTTTATGGATGGCGAAGTCCCTTTTAAAGAAGTGTATATCCACGGGCTGGTGCGTGACGCCAATGGCCAGAAAATGTCTAAATCCAAAGGCAATGTACTTGATCCGATCGATATCATTGACGGCATCAGCATTGAAGATTTAGTGGAAAAGCGTACTGCCAACATGATGCAAGAGCATCTGGCAGAGAAGATTGCCAAACAGACCCGAAAGGAATTTAGCGACGGTATAGAAGGGTACGGCACTGATGCATTGCGATTCACCTTCGCGATTCTGGCCTCCACCGGCCGCGACATTCGCTTTGATCTAAAGCGTGTTGAAGGCTATCGCAACTACTGCAATAAGTTGTGGAACGCCACCCGCTATGTGCTGATGAACACCGAAGACTTTGATCATTCAAAAGCCAACGATGCAGATATTGAGCTCTCACTGGCTGATAAATGGATCATCTCCCTGCTACAGCAACTTGAGCTTCAGGTTACCCAGCACCTTGATAACTACCGACTTGATCTCGCAGCAAAAGAGATCTATGAGTTCGCATGGAACGAGTACTGTGACTGGTACCTGGAACTTGCAAAGCCCTTATTAAGCGTTGAACAAGGCGCAAGCGTCGCGCAAAAACTTGGCACCCAACGAACTCTGCTTCGCGTCCTGGAAACCTTACTACGGCTCAGCCATCCGTTTATGCCTTACATCACCGAAGAGTTATGGCAAAAAGTAGCACCCAAAACCGGTGTGACTGGTGACACCATCATGCGACAGATCTATCCTGTGTGCGATCCGGATCGAATCGATCACCAAGCAGTTGCTGAGATTGACTGGATCAAGTCTTTCGTGCTGGGCATTCGAAAGATCCGTGCAGAAATGGACATCGCGCCTGGTAAAATGCTGCCGGTCTTATGTGAAAACGCCTCTGCTGAAAATGCGAATCGTGTAAAACAACACTCAGCGCTGCTTGAAGTACTGGCAAAAACTGAAGCAATCACCCTCTTAGGGACAGATGAAACCGCACCGGAATCAGCCACAGCTTTGGTTGAAGAGATGAGAATTCTGATCCCACTGGCAGGCTTAATTGATAAAGCCGCTGAAACAGAACGACTAAAGCGTGAAAGCAACCGATTGGAAAAGGAAAGATCGAGACTGGAGGGCAAGCTTGGCAATGAGAGCTTTGTATCCAAGGCACCAGCGGCAGTGGTCGATAAGGAAAAGCAAAAACTTGCAGATATCGTGGTTGCACTTGAGCAATTGCAACAGCAGCAAAAACGCATAGAGAC
>CALGJU010000163.1 GCA_937928685.1 uncultured Granulosicoccaceae bacterium | reverse complement strand
AACGGAATCAATCTTATCTGGTAGCGCAACGTCGAGAGTAACCATGCCAAGCAGTGACACCTTTGAAGGTCTATTGGAAAAAGGGCCAGATAGTAGCTTGTTGCGCTACTCACTTGCGAATGCGTATGTTTCTGAGTCACGGCTCTCTGACGCCATAGTGCACTTAAACAAGGCATTGGAATTAGATGCTCAATACAGCGCTGCCTGGAAGTTGCTCGGTCGGTGCTACGTTGATAGCGGTGATTATAAAAACGCGATCACCAGCTACGAGCAAGGTATTGTGGTTGCTGAGAGCAAGGGCGATAAACAGGCGGCGAAGGAAATGAAGATATTTCTTAAGCGTGCGGTAAAAAAATCTGGCGATTCCACTCAAAGCTAGTGCGGTACACCAGTCAAGCGATATGGATGAGAGCTTGTCATTTGGTTGCAGAAAATGATCATTCCCGTTTCATAAACGGCAACGTAATAACGGGCCGAAAGCCAACACACCAAGCTGAGAAACGTTGCTGCTCGCACGGCGTCACTGCCAATAAAATAGTTAACCCCAGCGATGGGTCGGCGTGAATAACCGGCTCTGCTAAGCATTCTAAAAGCATCCTGCTTGTGATATCGTCATGACGGTAGTGTCGTGTGGACCCCTCGAAGGGTGCTCATCTATGATCAGGCAATCGAATGCTGATCCAGTTTGTGAGGAAAGAATTATGCAAGAAGCGTCATTTATAAATTCCTGTTTTAACCAGGTAGCGTCTGAAAACAATACAAAAACCATTAGCAAATGGCGTGGGGCTATTGCCGCCTGCTGCCTTTCTGCAGCACTTGTGGCGTGTGGCGGTGGTGGATCGGGCGGCGGTACAGAAGTGCAGCCAACCGGTGGCAGAGTGGATTACCCGGCCATGTCGGTTTACGGCCTTGATAACCAAAACGCCATTGACATCACCGGGCCATGGCTAGCGAGTGTCAGGGTGTTTCGATCTGCGAGTAATACACCCGGCAGCGGCTATGCAAAAGTAGCGACATTGCGCTACAACGCGAATACGTCCCTGCAGGATATCATCGACTTTTATAACGATGCCTGGGACAACGACAACTGCACTATAGAAGGTGTTTCCACTTCACCCAACACGGGCAGCGGTGGTAATAATGGAAGTTCAGGAAGTCCACCGTACGTCAGTGGCGGGCAGAGTGTGGTCATTAATACACAGTCCGGGCCGTGGGCCACGATCGATCAGGGGTCTGACCTGCAGTATGTTGTGCGAAATAACCAGACCGGTCCATTGCCGGCTGATGCCACATTATCAATACCAGGTAGCGCATTTCCAACTGTCGCGGCTTATCCGCTCTATGAGCCGGCTGCTCCTGTTCGAACTTCGCCGCAATCCGGCGTTGCAGTTGATGCGGACTCTATATATTCGTGGGTTCCTGACAGCGATCCGCGCACCTCAATGACCATCAAATTTCTTGAGTATGATGCCAGTGGGAACTTTGTAGATTTTTCAGATATGGAGTGTCAGGTCGCTGACGATGGCCAGTTTGAACTGCCACCTATTGCACGTCAGTTTGTAGCACAGTCCGAAAATGCGCTGCAAGTCAGATATGATCGGGAGATGAGACGTATGGACTACATTGACGGTGTGGCACTGTATCAAAGGTCCTGGATAGCTGAATAAGTTAAAGTGATTGACGACTTTATTAATCTATTTGTTCCAGTACACTAGGAATCGTTGTTGGGAAAGGCTACCAGATGATCCAGTCGTAGCCTGACACCTATACTCTCACCCAGTTGATGGTCATGATGGCTGGGTGCGAGACACATAACGTTGGTACCGCCCGGCATACGCAAAGTGTAAAGGTGGTCAGCACCGCGAAAACTTTTCTTTAACACAGTGCCTCTGTAGGTGCTGTAGTCGTCATGAATAATATCGTCAGGTCTTATGAGTAGATCAACCTGAACGCCGCTGGGTAAGTCAGTAGATAACTCTCCGTTAACATTTCCGAGTTCGGTTTGTACCGTCTTGCTATCGATAATGTTTCCGCATATGAAAACACCCTCACCGACGAAGTCTGCAACAAAACGATTTGCAGGAGTGTGGTACAGGTTGTAGGCGTCATCCCATTGCGACAGACGGCCATTATTTAATACGCCGATGGAGTCAGCAATCGCGAACGCCTCGTGTTGATCATGTGTGACAAGGATCGCTGTCACGCCATCTTGCTTTAAGATATCCCTGACTTCCTGCACCAGTTGCACGCGCAGTTCAGTGTCTTGTGCGCTGAATGGCTCGTCGAGCAGCATGAGATCGGGTTTGGGCGCCATGGCACGCATCAATGCAACACGTTGTTGTTGACCCCCGGACAATTCATGTGGAAACTGGTTTTTAAGTGATTGCATGTTAACGATCGCTAGTAGTTCATCAACCCGTTTGCTGGAGTCTTTGCGACTGGTGTTGAGCCCGAATGCGATATTGTCGGCCACACTCAAGTGCGGGAACAGGGCCAGATCCTGAAACATCATGCCGATACGACGCTTTTCAGCGGGTACCATGGAGTTTCCGTCGCTGACGGTTTCACCACGAACCACAATCGAGCCCGCGCAGATTGGCTGAAAGCCGGCTATAGAGCGCAATAACGTGGTTTTCCCGGAGCCACTGGGGCCGAGCAGACAGCCGATTTGTCCGCCGAGCAGCGAGAAGCTGACATCATGCACGATATCGGTCTTTTCTATTTTTACACTGACCTGATTGAGCTCAAACTGATTCAATGCTGTTTATCCTTTAGTGCCCGGGCGGGAGTCGCTGGCTGACCGATGATATACGGCGCGTAAGTGATGACAATTTTGGTCTGTTAATTTAAACATCTGTATATTTGATGAGGTGTGGGTGTCTTTCTGTCAGGTCAGGCATTGGCGTCTCTATTGTACGGTAAAAATAACGCTGATTTTGCTTCGCTTGAAAAGCCTGCTTGCGGTGGTTTCGGGGAGGCGGTTGTCTGGCTGGACGGGCTGGGCTTGATCCACTTGCTTACGCGTCGGGCTAGCTGATGAACGGTTTGGTCCACTGTTACGGGTCGGGTTTCAGTGGGTTCTTTTGGTAACTGCACCTATTTGCTTTTCAAGACCATTAAATGTCCATGTTGATTGATGATGACGAAACACTCTAACTCTACTTCCGTTGATGAATTTATCAAGTCGAATCGCGCTGATTTAATTCAGTTTGAAGACGGCACTGCGGATGCCTTTCAGGCACTAAGGCAAGCAGGCCGTGAGCGCTTGCTGACAAGTGAATTTGTTAACGAGGGTCAATTGCAGTTTGCGCTGTGCTGCAGCCCGTTCCTAGTGTCTGTTATTGAGCGCTATAGTGAAGGCTGGGTCGACTCGGTGTTAGCCAGTAATGGTGCGGTGCCTGATAAAAAAACACTGAAGAATCAGTTGAGCACACTGACAGACGCCATTGATGATGACGATCAAAACCGCTACATGCAACAGCTGCGAGAGTTTCGCCATACCAGCCTGGGGGTGATTGCTCTGCATGATCTTAGCGGCACGGCAACAGTCCCTGATGTATTGCAGTCGTTGTCAGATCTGGCAGATGTTTGCATTGAGAATGCCGTGCGTCGCGCTGAAAGATCATTGGCAGAGCGCTTTGGTTACCCTGTGTCTGAAGACGGTCAGCGTCAATCACTGATGGTGGTTGGTATGGGTAAGCTCGGGGGCGGCGAACTCAATTTTTCCTCTGATGTAGATTTAGTCTTCCTGCACAGTGAGGCGGGTGAGACCGATGGTAATAAGTCTATAGACAATGAGGATTATTTTCGGCGAGTCGGTCAGTTGTTTATCAAGTTCCTGGATGCGGTGACGAGCGATGGTTTTGTCTATCGGGTTGATATGCGCCTGCGACCTCTGGGACGTAGTGGTCCATTGGTTATTAACCTTGATGCGATGGAAAATTATCTGCTGACTCAGGGGCGTGACTGGGAAAGATTTGCGTGGATAAAAGCGCGTGTTATTTGTGGCAGTGAGGAAGATATAAATGGCTTACAGTCGTTACTCAGGCCGTTTATTTATCGCCGTTATCTTGATTACTCAGTGTTTGATTCATTGCGGGATCTGAAGCGCCAAATTGGCGTCAAAGTTGAAAAAGAAGGGTCGCATGTTGATATAAAGCTGGGGCGCGGCGGCATACGAGAGATTGAATTTATTACACAATCTTTTCAGCTGGTGCGCGGTGGTCGCGATAAAACGCTACAAAATACGGGGTTGAGAGCTTCAATTCGCGCTGTGGCAGAGCTTAAGCTTTTAAGTCATGAGGAAGTACACGAACTACTTTTAAGTTATGACTTTCTGCGCAAAATTGAGAATCGCTTGCAAATGCTCAACGATCAGCAGACTCATGAATTGCCGGAGACAAAATTCGAAAAGCAGCGTTTGGCGCTAAGTCTTTGTTATCAAAATTACGAAACGTTCGAACAAGACTTATTGCAGCATCAGAATTTTGTGCAAAAACATTTTGATCTTGTGTTTAGCTTTGATGCTGAAGATAGCAATAATACCAACCCGCTGGTCGATATATGTCTTCAGATCAGAGACGGAGAAAAAGACAACGAAAGGCATGTTGAAATTCTCACCGAGTGCGGCCTTAATGATGCCGGTGAAATACAGGCGATACTGCGAGAGTTCTACCGCAGCGGTCGCTACGTTCGATATCTCAGTCGCTCCAGAGAACTGATTGATCAGCTTATGCCGGTGAGTTTGCGTCTGATTAGTAGTGCATCCCAGGCTGATGGGCAGGTGTTGTCGGCACACAGTGATTGCTTAAAGAGACTGCTTGAAATATTTCACTCGGTATCAGGCCGCAGTGGCTACCTGCAGTTATTGGCCGACAGTGATTCGACTTTATCGAATCTATTGCATTTGCTGTCTCAAAGCCCGTGGTTAGCCGAGTACATTTCGGGTCATCCTATGGTGCTTGATGAGTTGCTTGATATTGGCAGGGTAGCGGTAGTCGAAACAGTTGAAGAAAATGTCAAAGCGCTAAAATTAGAGCTGGCGCTTGTGGATGCAGATGATCTGGGGGAACTTATGGATCGGGTGCGACACTTCCAGCAAGCTCGAACCGTGAGAATTGCCGCAGCTGATATCAGTGGTGCGATTTCAGTGATGAAGGTCAGTGACGCGTTGACCTGGTTGGCGGAAGCGGTATTGCAGGTGGCGACAGAAATTGTCACCAATGAAATGGAGCGTCGCCATGGACAAGTTCGGAGTAAAGTAGACGGTAAACTCGTCAAGGCGGAATTTGCCGTTGTGGCTTATGGCAAGTTGGGCGGCATTGAGCTTGGCTATGGGTCTGATCTGGATATTGTTTTTCTTCACCAGAGTGACGCGGAGATTCAACAGAGCAATGGTGATCGACCGCTAGAGAGCCAGGTCTACTTTGCTCGCATGGCACAAAAGCTGGTTCACTTCCTCACCACTACCACACCGGCGGGGGTGTTATACGAAATAGACACCCGCTTGCGACCGAATGGCCGTTCAGGGGTGTTGGTTATCTCTCTGGCAGCGTTTGAAGACTATCAGCTCAATAGCGCCTGGACCTGGGAGCATCAGGCGCTGGTTCGAACCAGAGTGGTGGTGGGCAATCAGGAGTTGACTGAAAAGTTTAAATCGGTGCGTGCAAAAGTATTGCAAAGTGGGGTCAAGCTTGCTGAGCTCAAAACCGAGGTGCGGGATATGCGCGAACGCATGCGCAGTGAACTTGACCGCAGTACTGATGATCAGTTTGACCTTAAGCA
>CALGJU010000162.1 GCA_937928685.1 uncultured Granulosicoccaceae bacterium | reverse complement strand
TCCAGTAATGGCGTGAGACCGAACTTTTCACACAGTGAGTCTGCAAGCGTCTGGTCCCGGCACACAGATGCAATGATCTCAGAGACCGGTGTGCCTTCAGCGATAACATCCATGATGTCTGCGTCGTCTTTGCGGCGTTCTGCTTCAATCAGCTCCGCTTGCGCTTCAAAAGATACCACACCGGTTCTTTCCGGCAAGCCCTTTAAGATACCGTTTTCTATTTCACCGGTGCCACTGAGAATGGCGGCCAGCGCCGATTTACCAGAGCCATTACTACCGCAGATCAACCAATGATGTTCGGGATGAATAGACCAGTTGATGTTTTTAAATATAAAGCCATTGTCAAACGCGATGGAAGCGTTCTTGAAGCTAATAGAATAGGGCAGTGGCATGGACGTTTGCTTTGGTAGCAATGAGCCATCGCTTTAACGATGGCCCATTGTAACGAGGATATATGAATGCAATACAATCGTAACTATTCAGTCGGAAATAAACTAAATTCAAACCTGCGACTGCTTTTACTGTCTTTATATAGCTTTTCAGGGTGTGCCTGTCGGGTTCTTGCCTGTCAGGTTCTTGGAGCAGGAGTTCGCGCGCAACATACAGGTGTATTTTGAGCCGCCGGCCAGGTTACGACCGACAACGCCCATGGATTCGACAGGTGCGCCCTGATTAGCTACAAGGAATCAGATGATTTTTTTCATGTCTGACATATGACCACGAAGTGTCGCACCAATCGCTTCTACCGGGTGAGATCGAATTTCTTCGTTCACCTCAATTAGGCGTGCATTGTCTACACCGGTGTGGTTCAGCTGCAGGCCGGCGCCAATAACATCAGTTTTGACAGTTTTCATGAAATCACCCAGCAATGGCACGCACGCGTGGTTGTACAGGTAGCAACCGTATTCGGCTGTATCAGAGATAGTAGAGTTCATCTCATACAACTTTTTACGTGCAATGGTGTTGGCGATAAGCGGTGTCTCATGCAGTGATTCGTAGTAGGCAGAATCTGCAATGATGCCCGCGGCTGTCATGGTTTCAAATGCCAGCTCAACGCCAGCTTTAACCATAGCGACCATCAAGATGCCATTATCAAAGTATTCCTGTTCTGATATTTCTACATCACCGGCAGGTGTCTTTTCATAGGCAGATTCTGCTGTATCTGCACGCCAGCCGAGGAGTTCTTTATCATCGTTGGCCCAGTCCGCCATCATGGTGGCTGAGAATTTGCCGGTCATGATGTCATCCTGGTGCTTGTTGTATAGAGGACGCATGATAGTTTTCATTTCCTCTGCCAGATCAAATGCTTTGATTTTTGCAGGGTTGGAAAGACGATCCATCATGTTGGTGACACCACCATACTTAAGCGCTTCAGTCACCGTTTCCCAACCGTACTGAATAAGCTTTGATGCATAGCCAGGGTCAATGCCTTCTTCTATCATTTTATCAAAGCACAGCAATGAACCGGTTTGCAGCATGCCGCAAAGAATGGTTTGCTCGCCCATCAGATCAGACTTCACTTCTGCCACGAAGGAAGACATCAATACTCCGGCTTTGTGGCCGCCAGTGCCAACCGCGTATGCTTTGGCAAGTGCCAGGCCTTCGCCCTTCGGATCATTATCTTCATGTACAGCGATGAGGGTAGGGACACCAAAGCCACGTACGTATTCTGCACGTACTTCCGAACCCGGGCACTTAGGGGCGACCATAATAACGGTGAGATCGTCACGGATTTTCATGCCTTCTTCAACGATGTTAAAGCCGTGTGAGTACGAAAGGCAGGCGCCCTGTTTCATCAATGGCATGACTGCGTTGACTACCGGGGTATGCTGCTTATCCGGCGTAAGGTTTAACACCACGTCCGCCGTCGGAATGAGCTCTTCATAAGTGCCCACGGTGAATCCGTTCTCAGTGGCGTTTTTCCACGACTGGCGCTTTTGCTCAATAGCTTCTTTGCGCAGGGTGTAGGACACATCTAGTCCACTGTCACGAAGGTTCAGTCCCTGGTTGAGGCCCTGCGCGCCACACCCGATGACGACCATCTTCTTGCCTTTGAGCGCTGCGACACCATCACCGAATTCTTCCAGATGCATGAAGCGGCATTTGCCCAGTTGTTCCAGTTGTTCGCGCAGTGACAGCGAATTAAAGTAGTTGTTCGACATGGTCTGGTTCTTCGTTGGTGGGTGATGAGACGGCGCGATAATCGGCAGGCGCCATTAGCGTGGGTGCAGTGTAACGAATTGGCAATGTGTCGTAAATTGCAATAAATGAAACATAGCATCCCAATATACGCAATGCTGCATTATACTGAGCGTATGAATATACGGGCACTGCAGCATTTTCTGACTCTGGCTGAGCTTCTGCATTTCGGTCAGGCCAGTGCAGCCAGTAATATCAGTATTTCAGCGCTATCGCGCAATATCCGCCAATTGGAAGAAGAGGTGGGCGCGCGATTGTTTGATCGTGACAACAGAGCGGTCACGCTGACAAGTGCCGGGGTAAAATTTCAACACTACGCGAAAAATGCCACCCGTCAATGGCGGACGATTTGTAACGAGCTCAATGAGGCCAGAGGTGAACTACAGGGTGAGATCAGTCTGTATTGTTCCGTCACCGCGAGTCACAGCATATTATTTGATCTGCTCAATCGATTTCGACCGGACTACCCGGGTATTGAAATAAAGCTGCATACCGGGGATCCGGAGCTTGCCATCAGTCGTGTGGTGGCAGGGCAGGAAGAGATTGCTATCGCAGCGCTGCCCAACGTGCCGCCTCGAGGGGTCATATTTAAATCTATCACAGAGTCCCCGTTAGTATTTATCGCCTCTAATCATCTGGAAAATATTGTCGTGCCTGCGGCTGGCAGCAAGTCAAAAAAGCAATGGGCAGAGGTGCCGATGATATTATCTGAGGGCGGGCTTGCCCGCACCCGCGTCAACGAGTGGTTTAAAAACCTGGGTGTCAGCCCGCGTATTTATGCACAGGTGGCGGGTAATGAGGCGATTGTCAGTATGGTAAGCCTTGGTTTAGGTGTTGGGGTGGTGCCGAAAATCGTACTGGATAACAGCCCGCTCGCAGATCGGATTAAAATAGTAGATGTTAAGCCATTGCTTGCCCCTTATAACCTGGGGTTGGTGGTATTAAAGCGGAATTTGGATAATCCTCTGGTTAATGCCTTCTGGTCGCTTTGAAGCATTGGCTGCCGCATTAAAATATATGAGTCGTTCATGAATAAAAATTCTTCTGCACTGAGCCATGAATTTCCGGTGGTAGCGAGATTGCTGGGTTACTCCGGTGTGATTCCGTTTGTGGCGCTGGCATTGTGTGTGGCCACCGGTATTGACCTGAGCACCTTCGGGGTGAATAACGTCAATCAGCTATTGCTTGCTTATGCAGCGATCATCATCAGTTTTATCGGTGCGGTACATTGGGGCATTGCACTCAACAGTGCGACACATAAAACGCGTTTATATACCTACAGTGTGGTACCAGCGTTAGTGGCGTGGGGCTGGTTGTTCCTTGCCGAAAAAATGGCACTGATGGGAATGGCGGCCACCGTTGTCGCTGTGTATTTTATTGATCGGCTTTGGCTGAAAGACTGTGTTCCAGGTGGTTATCTCAATATGCGATTGCATCTGACCATTGTGGTGTCACTGTCTTTACTGGTGGCTGCTTTAGCAAGGTAGATTAGGAATCGAGTTTCGCAGGAAACCGTTATGCACAGGCTATTTTAAGTCGATAGTATGTTGGCTTCACAGTGTGGTTCCGGGAAACCATTATGGCAAACGAAAAGCAAATTGATTCACCACACCGGGACTACAGGCGCATTGAGCAGGCACTGCACTACCTTGCGTCCAACTATCAATCACAGCCCGATCTGGCAGAGATTGCTAGCTCTGTCAATCTGAGTGAGGCGCATTTTCAGCGATTGTTCAAGCGCTGGGCCGGCGTTTCTCCAAAACAATTTCTTCAGTATTTAACGCTTGATCATGCACGTCAGTGTTTGAAGAGCAATATGACCGTGTTGGATGCGGCCCTGGACAGCGGTTTGGCAGCCCCTGCAAGGCTTAATGAATTGTTCGTCCGGATAGAGTCCATCACGCCGCTGGAATTCAAGCGGGACGGTGAGGGTATTAATATTGAGTACGGCTTTCATGTCACTGCATTCGGCTGTTGCCTAATGGGCGTATCAGAACGTGGTCTGACCGGGGTGGCGTTCTATGAAGAATCAGCAAAAGAAGCGGCTTTGTCAGAGATGATCAGTCGGTTGCCAAAAGCCATCTATTCCCACAACCAGGCAGCGACTGAGGCTTATTGTGAAATGATCTTTGGAACATCCGGGGGTGTAGAGTCTCATACGCTCTCAGTCCTGGTTCGCGGCACGAGCTTTCAAATCAAAGTGTGGGAAGCGTTGCTGCGTGTCTCCAACGGCACAAGAATCAGCTACCGGCAACTCGCAGAATCTATCGATCAACCCAAGGCCAGCAGGGCAGTCGGAAGCGCGGTGGGCAAAAACCCGGTGGCTGTGTTGATACCCTGCCACCGGGTGATCCGTGAAGATGGACTGCTTGGCGGATACCATTGGGGTGTGGAACGAAAACTCGCCTTGCTCGGCGTAGAGTCTCTGCAGCGGCACGGTATAACGGTAGCAGCGCAAACCTAGTGTACTGGAACAAATAGAGTGTGCATATTTGCAATCTATTTGTTCCAATACACTAGTGCTTTTGTGCTATAAATTATTGGTTAATTCATTCATTGAGCTGGCTTGTTGATCGAGTTTTACGGCCACTCTCCCTAACGTTAAAAGGTTGTCGACGCTATTGTAAGTTCAAAGCACACTGCCCGGTGGCTGCTGCATACTGCATCAATACTGTTTGTTTCAGTGATAGCTTATGTCTTGCTAGTGGTGCAACCGTTTCCGATTATGCATGATTATCCTGAATGGATGTATCAGGGGCACATTGTTCATGCACTATTCACAGACAGCAATGCAGCGTTAACACAACGCTTCGAGTGGATTGCTGCACCTGTTCCCAATGCGATTAGTCAGGTGGCCATTGGTGCATTAAATTACTTCGTTAAACCGGTAGTGGCGGGACAGCTGTGGCTTGGTATCTATTTTCTCTTGGCGCTGCTTACCGGGTTTTTTGCATTCAAATCTCACCGCTTCGGTGGTGCCATGCAGTGGTTGTTTACCGTCACCATAGCATTCGGCCCAGGCTTCTGGAACGGGTACATAAATTTCCAGTTCGGCTTAATGCTCCTGGCTCTTTTTGTGGTCGGCGGGTGGTGTCGCAGTATGGTGTGGGTATTTTTATTTTCAATACTCATCTACTTCTCTCATGCCTCGGTGTTTGCAGCGTTCGTGTGTTACGTTATATTGAATGAATGGCTGAGTGATCGTCGTTGGGGCATAGCTGTCGCCATACTGCCTAGCCTCGGGTTGCTCCTTTGGTATTCAGGCACCAAGTTGTTAGCAGGTGGTGATCAAAATATAGGGCTTGGTTCTATCTCTGAATGGGTTCAGTACAAACTGTACACGCTCGCAAAGCAGGGGCCGTTTCATAACTTCATTCGACCCGATGGCGAGAGTTTGCTTGCAAATGCTGGCGCGCTTTACCAGTTCGGATTCTTCGTTAATTTCATTGTGGCGGGCCTTGCAGGTCTGTGGCTGATGTTTATTTTCTGGTGTCAAATAGTTAATCACTCTACGAATGATCTTCCGGCGGGGCGTGCCAGCACACCAATGGGAATGAGTGTAGTGGGCACTGTGCTGGTAATGATTGTGTTTTGGTTAATTGCCGGTAAAAACAGCTTTGGCGTGGTCAACTTAGGTGAGCGATTTCTAATTGTCGGTTTGATGTTGCTCATTCTTACAGCGGAATGTCCGACGTGGGTGCGGCGAACCTGGCTCGGGTTGTGTGGTTTGGTCGGGGTAGTAACGTTGGGGTCACTGATTGCCGTTACGCAGTTTGCAGAGCAACGCTATGCAGTGCAGCGATCCGGAGATTCCACTGGCCTTGCCGGTTTTGTTGACGATATCTACAAGAGCAGTCGCCATAAGTACTTTAACCACCGGTTGTTTATCTATGCCGATCTCGGGCAGTATCTGAGTGATTCTTCTCAGTTTGCTACGCCGCCACCGGTCGATCATGAGAGTAGTATTGTGCGTAATACACAACGTTAAGTGAAGTGAATGATGAGTACTGCAATTGATCAACTCCGCACCAAACACAGAAAGCAGCGCAGAGAGCTCAGTGATTCTGTGTTGTCTGATCATGCCGGGCAATTAGAACAGAAGGTAGCCGCACTGCCGGAATACCAGTCAGCGACTCATATTGCGGCATATATAGCGATCCTGGGTGAGATCAGCGTTGAGCCGATCATCCGTAGTGGCAGCAAGCAAGACAAGGTTTTCTATCTGCCTGTTCTGCGCGGTGAATCGATGACCTTTGCTCCATGGCAACCGGATGCACCGTTGGTTAAAAGAGCATTTGGATTGTTAGAGCCTGACTGTGATGAATCAGAATGGATCGAGCCATCAACGCTTGATTTGGTTTTAGCACCGCTGGTGGTGTTTGATGAGCACCGCAATCGAATAGGTCAGGGTGGCGGTTTTTATGATCGAACCTTTGAATTTACTCTAAAAGCAAAAAAGCCGATATTAATCGGTGTGGCCCATGAGAGTCAGCGCGAGGTCGAATTAAATCCGCAACCTTGGGATATCACATTAGATAAAATCGTGACCGAGAAAATGATCTATGGTTGAGTCGAACATGTGAAAAGACACGGGATTCAGGCGGGCGCTAAGGAAAAGCCAGCGCTTGATCATTCTCGACACTTTTTTCTGTTATTGAGGGGGGGGATTTGCGCCAGTCACCTGCGTCACTTTTTACTGACGTGGTGTTTAATGCCGGAGCGGGCTAAAGCCTTTTGGTACTGATGCCACCCACTGGGATTTCCAGTCAGCCTTGAGTTTTTCCTGGGAATGAGCCTGATGCGGAATCGTGCGATATTTCATGCTGATTGACTGCTTGTACAAACATACAGTAAGATTACCGTGCTGTGGATTTGCAGTCTATCCTTTGAATAGCCGCATCTGTCTATCCATTGTTTGGCCGCATCTG
>CALGJU010000161.1 GCA_937928685.1 uncultured Granulosicoccaceae bacterium | reverse complement strand
CAGCTTATCGACTATGTCGCCAATCAGCGGCTCCATTTCTGCCAGTTTGCGTGGTGTAAAAGCATGCGCCAACAGCTTTCTTACGGTGGTGTGGTACGGCGGATCGTTAAAAATAAGGCTTGTTGTATGATGGGTGTAGAGTGGCCCGGGCCCGAACTTTTCGGCAAATGCATCTGTCTTGTCTGACACCATCGACCTGTCCTGATAGACCCTGCGGACATCTTCATACCGAGTCAGATACAGACTGCCATCGGCGTTGGTGTGGATCGGGTCATACTCACGCAGATTGTGTAGTACTGGATGTGGATTATTTATAAACGCTGCATCAATAGCGTTTAGATCAAAAGCAAGCGCGTCTTCCAGGCACATAGGTGATGCCGAACTCCGTAAGTAAACAGGCTATCAACATGCCCTATTTGACTTGTGCATGCAAATCGTTGCGCTACGGGCAGAATTTAACTTCGGCGTTGTTATCTCAATCCTGAGACTCCCGCTCACCACTGCCAGTAGAATTGCGCCTCTGTTCAAGAGCGCGGTTTGGCGTATGATGTCATCAGCGACGTCAGCAATGATCACTGGTTGCGCTTTTCAAGCACTGCAAACAATTGATCAGCCCGTCACAGTCACTGATATACAAGTCACTGATATACATAAGGCTAGAACATCAACAATAACGGTGCTGTGCGAGCAAGCGACAACCCGCGTAAAGCGCTGCTTTATATGACTCTCGCAGTCCTGTTGTTTCCGTTTATGAATGCGATGGTCAAGCTGCTGCGTGAAGACTTTGATCCAGCCATGATCATATGGGCCAGGTACGTCTCCCACTTCCTTTTAATGCTGCTGTTGTTTCTTCCGAAACACGGCTGGTCACTACTGAAAAGCGCCCAACCACAAATACAAGCCGGACGATCAATACTATTACTGATTGCCACCATATCTTATTTCACCGCACTAGGTCATGTTCCTCTTGCTACGGCCGCCATCATTGGATTCACCTCCCCGTTTGTTGTTACCGCACTATCGACCCCGATACTCGGTGAGCAGGTTGGCTGGCGTCGGTGGGGCGCTGTGTTAGTTGGTTTTGTCGGCGCTTTGATCGTAATTCGACCTGGCACTGGGGCGCTTCATCCACTAGCAGGCCTGGTACTGATCACTGCTTTTTGTTACGGGCTATACCAGATATATACTCGAAAGATATCAGCGAGCGACAAAGCCGCAACCACCATTACCTACACGGCACTGGTTGGTGCGATAGTCACCAGTATTGCCGTGCCTTTCTTCTGGCAGACGCCGCAAACGTTAAAACAGGTGTTGCTGCTCTCAGTGGCAGGTATGGTCGGCGGGCTTGGTCACTATTTTGTTGTAAAAGCATTCCAATATGCTCAGGCTTCTCTGCTGGCACCCGTCGCCTATGGTCAAATAGTCGGTGCCACGCTCCTGGGCTTTATTGTTTTTGGCGAATTACCGGATGGTTGGACATGGGTGGGAACATCGATAATTATCGGTTGCGGTTTGTATATCGGTTACCGCGAAAGAGCTGTAAGGAGTTAGCGTCGCGCCAGTAAAAAGTAGTAGCGCGAATATAGCCCGGTGCGCTTCTCCATCACTATTGATATTAAGCAGCCCGTGCAATTTCTTCCTCAAAGCATAGACTGAGAATCTCTCTTAACAATCGATCCGCAGCATTTCGCCCTTCTATCCAACCCGATATTGTGTAGATTTTTCTCTCGGCATTGAACTTCAATTGGTAGTACCCATTGTGCTGCCCCCTCGATATTTCTTTTACAAAAAACTGCTTACGCTCGATCACCTCAGCACGACTAAAGAAGGAAAAAACACCAAACCACTGTCGCCGAATGTGCAATACACGCGTTTGCTTGTCAATTTTAACCTCAAGCCTTATTGCCAATTTCTGCATCAACACCCAAAGAGTAAACCCGACAATAAATGCTCCCACCAGCAAGAACAGAAAACCAGGTCCCCAACCATCCTTCAAAGATAGATACCCGATTGCCAGAATAAAAACCCCCACAACAGTTCCAATCAAGCCAGAGCCGATGTTACGTCGAACACCACCATGTATATCTACATACCGAGTATTGTTTACCACCACAGGATTAGAGGGCTTCTTTCCTCTTATCAAGCCGGCATTATTAACTGCTTCCTTTTTTCTTAAACCCAGAGATGAAATCAAAAAAGCCATACCAATGCCGCAGAAGACTGTAAAAAACAACAAACCGAAAACAATATGACTTAAGCGCAGCGTTCTATCGAGCACTGCTTGAGCGGGGTTGTGTGGGTTCACATAGGCGACCACTTCATTTACTTTGTAAAGTGAAACTATTTTGTGGTAAAGATCTACCCAGTAGCTGCCAATGTTGTCGCTGCCAAAAACTACACTAATGCGGTCACTACGATACTCAACACCATCAAACTGATAAACATAAGCGCCATCCAGTTTGTAAGCTGATTTACCGCCAACTTCATTGTGACTTCTTACAAACTCTATCCGTCGAAGATCAACGGGTACCTGCACCCAATCATGACTTGCTATATAACCGATAACCATGTGTCCGGCAGTAATATAAGTACCCAACAAACCAGCAGCAACCAGAAACACCCCGACGAATACACCGGGCCAGCTTCTCTTAGACGTTCGCATGGGTATCCCCTTGAAATTGAAGCCAGAGCAGTAACCTTAACGACAATTTCAAGAAAAACCTAAAGTTGAACCGTGGATCACAAATCTCCACAAGCCAATTGGAAACTATTAACGAAATACTTGACTGTCGTTTCCAGAAAGTAAACAACGAACACGGACCACGGGTGGTGCCATAGGGGCTTGTCCGAGCGCTAGGGTCTTGAGCTCCGTTGTGAGATTTTAGGTCAGATATTTCAATCGATAGAGGCGAATAGTCATTCTTCTTTAACGATAGGGATCGAAATAGCTGGCCAAAATATCGCGACCGCAGTAGATCATAGCTCTCGGACAAGCTCCTGACACATACGGATCCACCTACATCAATATCTCAATAATTTTCATCCAGACAACACAGAGTAAATTGGCGTCTGTCAAAAACGCCGATCATATTTCAACGCGTTGAATCTGAAGAATCAACAGACACCACCTGACACTACAATCAGTTAACTGCCCTGCCACCCCCCTTACTTCGTCCCCCCATATCGTGTCTAGTCGCTATGGTATGATCACCAGCGCGCTGCAGAAATGGGTAGCTGGCATTGCTGTGCTTATCCATTTCGTTAAATGATTACAATAAACAAGATTGGAAATAAATAATGAAGCTAGCAACTCTTGCCAATGACAGCCGCGACGGCGTTCTTGTGGTGGTTTCAAAAGATCTGACTCAATGCACAGCGGTGGGTCACATCGCTCCGACGCTGCAATCGGCTTTAGATAACTGGGCAGTGTGCGGGCCGCGTCTTGAGAAAGTGGCAGAATCGCTGGAAGGCGGCTATCAACCCGTACAGCGTTTTCATGAGCGGGATTCATTGTCGCCACTTCCACGCGCATTCCAGTGGGCCGATGGGTCAGCTTATGTAAACCATGTCGAGCTAGTGAGAAAAGCACGCGGGGCCGAAATGCCAGAGAGCTTTTGGACAATACCGCTGATGTATCAGGGCGGTTCAGATACCTTTCTCGCCCCACGTTCACCAATTGTTGTCGAGGACGAGGCTTATGGCATCGACATGGAAGGTGAAGTAGCGGTGATTGTGGACGATGTACCGATGGGCGCAAGCCATGAGGAAGCGCTGCAAGCAATTCGCCTTATCATGTTGGTTAATGACGTCTCTTTGCGAAACCTCATACCAGACGAACTCAGTAAAGGGTTCGGTTTTTTCCAATCAAAACCATCCTCAGCTTTTTCACCTGTAGCAGTGAGTCCCGATGAATTGGGCGATGCCTGGCAGGACGGTAAAGTCCACCTGCCCTTGTCTGTCGATTACAACGGCGAGCCATTCGGGCGTGCAGAGGCAGGCACTGATATGACGTTTGACTTCGGCATGCTTATCGCCCATGCAGCCAAAACCCGCAGCCTCTGTGCCGGCACAATCATTGGGTCCGGTACGGTATCGAACAAGATGGGAAATGACCCTGCCAAACCAATTAACGAAGGCGGCGTAGGTTATTCCTGCATTGCGGAAATGCGCATGATAGAAACCATTAATAATGGTAAGCCATCAACAGAGTTTATGAAGTTCGGTAGTAGCGTTCGCATTGAAATGGCAGACACGCAAGGCAAGTCAATATTCGGCGCCATTGAACAAGAAGTCAGAGCACCAATCCAGCCTAAGATTTAGTGATGCTAGTAATCCAACGGGGCCAGTGCTAAGTGCAACACGCTCATGGTTATCCGGCACAGCGTTCTAGCCTTCATTATTCATGAGGATTCGGCAGCCAGAAGAAATCTCGCTATACAGATCAGCTGATCGCCTGAGAAGCGTGGCCCGCCACTAGCGATGCGGATCGGTTGAGATGTGACGCGAGATTTTCTCTGGCGACTCTAACGAACAAGTACGCACAATTTGAATCGATGCATCATACCTTTCGTATTTGGGGGAAAACCGTGAAACGAAATTACTGACTGACTGCGCCCTGTTATTTCCGCATTACTTATACGGCGCATATGCGTATGAGCAAACGCCTTTCTTCTCCAGTTCTTTAATAGAACGTCGCTAACTCTCCTAGGAGCTTGATTTAGATCACATAGTCGAGGGAAAATAATGCAAAGTAGTTCAAGGGAAGGTTTAAAAAGCGCAGAGTACAGCAGTCTAAATATGACTCTAGCACTCGCAGTATTCGTCCTTTTGGTCGGATGCAGTATATGTGCAGCGATAATGCCTGATGCACTTCAAAACCGACACTATCCAATGATTATGTTCATGGCCAGCCTACCCTGCATAGGCATCGCCGGTTTATGGTTGGCGCTAAAAAATAGAACCAAACAAACACAGTTCGGACAAACAAGACTCTTATTGGATCCGGAAATCCCAGGTATCGGCGGTCAATTGGGAGGGCGATTTACACTAACCTCTAAAGACCATAAACATCAATTCAAATCACAGCCAAATTTGCTCGCGACCCTGTCATGCATCAAGGCCAGCGGATCAGGCGATCATGATAGAAACGGCGGTGGAGTCTCTGTCAACATACTCTGGCAAAACACCCAACCGGTCTTCTTAGCACAATCTGCAAATGGATTAGAGGCAACATTCGTTATTGAGCTTCCCGATAGTTGCAAGTCAAGTAATGCATCAGATATCAACTGGCAGGTAAGAGTAGAGGGTGACTTTGAACAGTTTGGTGAATTTTCTCGCACGTGGGATGTATATATAGATGACGAAGCATCTCAATCGACATCGGTTAACATCCCATTGAACTTCTCTGAGCACTTCGAAACAAAAGAACGCAAAAAAGCGGAAATCGAATCAGTCAAAGCCATCCCGCTTAAAACAGATGAAAATCACATTAAATTCAGCAGCCAATGGCTGTCAAAAGGAGCTGGAACCGCCGGCGTCATCTTTGGTGCTATTTTAGGCTCAATAGGAATCTTGATTAATGGGGGACCGAACTTTATTTTTATGCTATTGGGACTCGGCGTCGCCGCAGCAAGTATTTATGCGGCCAACAAAAAAACACGAATAGCGATAGAAAAAAAGAGTCAAACAATATCTGTGTATCATGAACTATTTGGTCAAAGCTCTCTGGCATACGAAGGTAAAATCACCAGCCCGGAGCAATTCACACTTTGTCGCAATGGGTGGCGATGAAGCGACTGGAAATCAAGTTGGCTTTTATACCGTTAATTTCGTTTCGTTTGATAAAACTATAAAACTAAGCTCAATGATTGAAGGAGAGCGAGCCGCCGAAGCACTGAAGGATAGAATCGTCTCGCAAATCTTCGATGAACAAACCGAGAGATTAGCAGCGTGATTATTCATGCTGTAGCAATTATGTTACGTGTATCTTAGCGTTATAAGCTGTGTCGCCACAGCATGCTACAGAAGATGACGTAACGACTTCGATTCGGTGATACCCGACACGCAAGCGTTGCAGGCGAGTACCAGAGTGACAAAGGAAACCCGATGCGTGAGTGAGTGGCATGTCATACAGATTTCCCAGTTCGTTGACGAAAGGTTATTTACATCTTGTACGTCGCCGTCGTCCTTTACATTCTTGCCCAGCCTCAACGCCGCTACCACCACTACGCATGAACGAATACAGCACACTAGTAAGCACCCGCACTGCAGCCTTTAATTCCCAGATAAGAACTGGTGTTGTTGTACTGATTAACTGTCAGCAAAGAATCTGTCGTTTGAAATGGTGCGTTATAGGCATCATTAAAAAAAGCATCAAAGTTAAGCTGCTCCTGTTGATCCCAGTTTGTGCACATGACACCGTCAGCAATATCCAGCGCCTGACTAAAACCGCTGTCGGCTCGTGATAGATCAAACAGCTTTGCATCATCGCTTGCTCGCATCCCCAGAAGCCGGGATACACCACGCGCGAAACGAGATTCCGCTCCCTGCCTGGTTAAGTACACTACTTTGTCACACCCCATATTCTTTAATGCCTGTACCGGATGTAAGTCACTCCAGCCACCCGCTGAGATTCGACCATCCGGCAATACCAATGCACGTGATAATCCGGGTTCGGCAGGTGAGTATTTAAGGGCGTCTTGCCAGGTAACGTTGCCATATGCGGTAAACCTTCTGGTCTTTTCATCACGGTAGTCATTTCGGTTTTCAAGCACTCGCTGCAAGTCCGCCTGATGACCGAAGTAACCAAACCGCACGTCAGAAAATTCAAATACCGGTTGTATCGGCTGTGCCACATTGTAGGCTGTAAATGCGTCTTTCCAGATATTTACCGCCTCACCGTCTAACACAGAGGTCGGAATTAGTGTGTGCATAAACTCGCCTACCGCTTGCTGCAGTTGCGAAGACGGTGTTCGTCGTTGCAAATAACCACTCAGCGGCTCGTAAAACAAGCTTCCACAAGTACCTCCTGATGCAATTGGCAGATCTTCAATCGTCTGCCAGTCATTGCCCACACTACGATCTGAACATGAGGATAAGAAATGCTCGAATTCAGTCTCTACATAAAAATCTGCCGCTCGACCAAACTGCTCTGCTACGCCGTTAAAATTCAATAGCCCGGGCCGTACGAGGATATTCGGATCAGTCGCATCGAACGCTACCGCCGATCTAATACCGTGATAAATATCCTCCGCATGGAATGCAGGATCAGGTGATTGACGCAGTAGTTGAAATACCTCTGGATTAATAAGTGATCTAAATCGCTCGCTATTGAGTAGCGCTTGAAAATCATCTGAGGCGTTAAGCGCTCCATTCTCAAGCGCCACATCAAGACCCTGTGCTTCAATAGCGGCAAGAAGGCTTGCATAAGATTGTGCAGCAAGAAATTCATCACTGGAGAAAACAGTATCCATGTAACCGCGGATGGACTTCATTAGTAAAGCAGCACGTTCGCCCTTTTGTTGTTCGTTGCACGCGTGACATCGAACCGCGGAATTTTTCTGTATGCTTTCAATCATCAATGCGGTAAGCGCCGCAGAACTGCCACCCGCGACCCCCGACAGCAAACCATGATGTTCGTACAGTCTTGCCAAAGCTGCAAAGTGCGCTGGTATCCGGTCCCCGTTACCACGCAAAGCCACACACATGGTTGGACCATGACCGTCTATATTGCGAATATCACCACTGTCACAATCCGGATCAGGTGACGGGCAATCCGCATCGCAAACGCGATCACTGTATCTGCCAAAAAACTCACAACGATCAAAATCACCTTGCATGGCGTCGGAGAGTGCCAGCTCTGTTGTATTAACACTTTCTCCATCGCAGGCACTGATCAGACACATGAAAGCAAAATACAACAGAGTACGCCAATAGGATTTGGCTAAAGAAATTGTGTAAAGACGGCGACTAACTACCATTGCATAACTCCCACGCGATAAAAGTGATGTTCGATATGGTGTTGGTAACAGGTGTTCATACTCCCACAGAGGAAGACATCGAAAGTCTAGTCATACTAGACCGGCAGTCGACAGCCGTGAACTGACAGATGATCTGCAAAAAAGCGTAAGCGAATAGACCTGTTTTTTTATCTGCAGAATTTCGAAAAAAAATACAAAGCTATCAGCAACTGGCATGAACTACTTAGCACGCCTGTCCCCGTTAAATGCCACCTGACAGTTGGGATTCAAACGCAATATCTAAAGCCCAGATCATCTCAATCTCACTTGATCGGCGTCTGTTTCTAAGTTATCGTCATGACATATTAAGTATTCAATTGAATTTATAAGTGTCATCAGGAGTATTTTTTGTCATGAGAATCAAATTTAATTCACTTGTTCGTGTCACGATTATTCCGCTTGTCGTCACATCCCTTCTGGCTTGTGATTCCGATACCACTTCGCTTGCTGAAAGCAGTTCCCCAACAGGCGTAGCCGGCATACTGAACACCAACAGAATGGATCACCGCGCAGCTGTACGCATGGCATCCGCAGTCTCCGGAGCAACAGGTTCACAACTCTTGAGCAATCGTGATTTTACCGACCAGGCCAACAGTTGGATAAGCTGCAACGGCGATCCCATTGCGACCACTGTAAGTGACGGGCAAACAGAAGCATTGGTAGGTACAGGCAATTGCATACAGCAAGGTGTAAGTGTCACTCCGGACGATATACTGGTGCTTCAATGCGACGCAGCACTTGCAAATGTGCGAGGTTCATCATGGACAGGCGTCGGACTAAGCTTTTATGACGACAACTGGAATTTTATTTCCGAACCAACCCCTGCGCTGGTAACAGGAAATAGTACATTCGGCACCTGGCAAGTATCGGGTACAGTACCTCAGGGGGCTTCCAGAGCTGCGGTTTGGATCTATTCTGAAATAGGCGCAAGAGTCAGAAGCTGTGATCTGACTGTTTCAGATGGCGAACCATCTCGACCGCCCTCGCTTCCCACACTCGCCAACGGCAACTTTGACGAAATCAGCAACGGCAAACCAGTCGGCTGGACCGACTATTGCGGAGGTGCTGTTGAATCAGTAGGGAGCGGAAACCCGATTGGCGATGTAAGAGTTGGCAATGGTGCATGCTTAACACAGTCACTGAATGCCTCCGTGGTTTCCGGGCTTCGCGGGCAAGACTTTGTTTTCGCTTGTAGCATTTTTACCAATTCAGGTGCTTATGGAGAAATATCAACCAACCTCCCGGGCGCGCACACTGCCGAGCGTATTGTCAACGGTTCCAGCGGAACAATAAAAGTGTCGGGCACTGCAGCCAATGACATCGACAATGCTTACGTATCTATCTACTACGAAGGGGACCCGGGACAATATGTACTCGACTGCTGGCTCAGCTTAGGAACTGACTCAAACCAACGTCCACTTGCAGCTGATGATCATCTGGAGTTTCCATCGGTAAGCTCAGCTATCGATATAGCAGATCTCAGAGTCACAGCAAACGATTCGGATGCAGACGGTCAGCTCAATTTTCAAACGCTACGTATCATTCAAGCCCCTGGGTTAGGAACTGCTTTAGTGCGGCAGGGAAAAATATCGTACAGCTCAGCGGTAAGATCGGACGACAGTTTTAAATACGTAATTGCTGACGATCGCAATAAAGTATCCCGTGAGGCAACAGTGGTCATCAGCTACACCAACACAAATAACAACCTCGCCCCGATAGCGTTGAATGACGAAATCGTGATTACTCCAGGATACCAGCCACCTATCCCGGTGAAAGAGAATGACTATGATCCTGATGGTGCATTCACATCTTCACCACAGATAACCCGCGCACCACGTCATGGTACGGCTGTGTTAAATGCCAATGGTGAAACAATCGACTACGAATATTCTCGAGATGGTGCCACCAGTGATAGTTTCGAATATCTTATCACCGATGTAGCCGGTGCTACTGACACGGCATTGGTCACCATCGGCATCGCACCACAATATCGCAACAAAGCGCGAGTCGTTCGATCAGGTATGATCAACCCGGTTATAGACGGTGAAATCAGTGAATTCGAATACGAAAATGCAGAGGCAGCCCGACGTCCGGTGAATGGAATCGCCTCTAGCGATTCATTCGATGGCACCCGGGATCGGTATCGCTTCTCAGGGCTGCGCATCGGGCATGATGACCAATACCTGTACATCGCCACCAGCATGAATAAGTTTGTTGAATCAGACTCATACACTGCAGATGGCAGCCTATGGGAAGACGACAGTTTCGAAATCTTTTTCGACCTGGGTAACGAGGGAACAGCGGGTTACGACAGCAACGATTTCGTCCGAATATTCGGCTTTGGAAAAAACACCCCTGACACCGTCACAGGCATCAACTCCCGTGCTGCGTT
>CALGJU010000160.1 GCA_937928685.1 uncultured Granulosicoccaceae bacterium | reverse complement strand
GGTGTACATATTGTCTAAAGATGAAGGTGGACGTCACACGCCATTTTTTAAAGGTTACCGTCCCCAGTTCTACTTCAGAACAACAGACGTAACAGGTGCTTGTGAGTTGCCAGAAGGCGTAGAGATGGTAATGCCGGGTGACAACGTCAAATTGCAGGTAGAGTTGATTGCCCCGATCGCGATGGAAGAAGGTCTTCGATTCGCCATTCGAGAAGGTGGTCGTACAGTTGGCGCCGGTGTTGTTGCCAAAATCCACGCTTAAGTTAAAGAATTCAGGATAAATTATGGCTGTCTCACCGACACAAACAATACGTATCAGGCTCAAAGCATTTGATCATCGCCTGATAGACAAGTCAGCACGGGAAATCCTCGAGACCGCGAAGCGCACTGGTGCTCGGGTTCTTGGTCCTATTCCTCTGCCGACTAAGAAAGAACGTTTTACTATACTGGTTTCACCGCATGTTAATAAAGATGCACGTGATCAGTACGAGATTCGAACGCACAAGCGTTTGATGGATATTGTAGATCCCACTGACAAGACCGTCGATGCGTTGATGAAGCTCGATCTTGCCGCTGGGGTAGACGTACAAATTAAGCTAAGCTAGAGTTTTTCTGCTGCCTGAATAAAATAAACAGGCTCAATTAGCTATCCGCGCGTGACAGGAATGAAATCATCCTGCTATACTGGGCGGCTAGCTGTAGAACAACCCTTCCTTGAGTGGTTACACGAGCTTTCATCGTGTAGCCGTTTTATATTGGAGAATACAAATGGCGATGGGCATTGTCGGTCGTAAGGCCGGTATGACTCGCATCTTTGACGACGCTGGTGCAGCGATCTCGGTAACAGTGGTTTTAATGCCACCGAATCGAGTCACAGCCGTCAGGACTGTCGAAAAAGACGGATACTCAGCCATGCAGGTAACTGCAGGCGAGCGTCGTGCGTCACTACTAAGTAAGGCTGAATTAGGCCATTTCAAAGCAACCGGTGTTGAGGTTGGGCGTGGACTGTGGGAATTTCGCACAGAAGGCACCAATGACGATATCGAAGTGGGTGATGAATTCGGTGTTGACCGGTTTGAGGTTGGCCAGAAGGTTGATGTCAGCGGCATCACGATAGGTAAGGGTTTTGCCGGCGGTGTGAAGCGACATAACTTCGCAATGCAGGACGCGACACACGGTAACTCTGTATCTCACCGTGCGCCGGGTTCGATTGGTCAGAACCAAACGCCTGGTCGAGTCTTTAAGGGTAAGCGAATGGCGGGGCATATGGGTGCAGTACAGCGCACTCAGCAGAACCTCGAGGTGATTCGGGTTGATGTCGAGCGGCAGTTGTTGCTGGTGAGCGGCAGTGTCCCGGGATCGAAAGGTGGTGATGTGGTGGTTAAGCCTTCCGTGAAAGCGAAAGTTAGTAATCTTGCTACCAAGAACGAGTTGGAAGAGAGAAAGGCTGCACTGGCTGAACAGCAACAAGCTGATCAGGCAGGCGACACGGCCGGCGGCGAAGAATAAGAGTCAATTATGGAATTGCAATCTAAATCAGGTGCAGCAGTGACCGTCTCTGACGACGTGTTTGGTGCGCCCTACAACGAGACACTGGTTCACCAGGTCGTGAATGCCTATATGGCAGGCGCGCGCTCTGGAAACAGTTCTCAGAAAACCCGATCAGATGTTCGTGGTGGCGGTGCTAAGCCGTGGCGCCAGAAAGGTACAGGCCGTGCACGCGCTGGTACTATCCGCAGCCCGATATGGCGCGGTGGTGGTGCTACGTTTGCGTCTTCCAAGCGGGACTACACCCAGAAAGTTAATCGTAAGATGTATCGCGTAGCGATGCGTTCGGTCTTCTCTGAGTTGGTTCGCAGTGGTCGATTGAACGTTGTTGACTCCATACCGGTAAGTGCTCCGAAATCGAAAGAACTTCGTGTGGCGCTGAAAGATTGGGAAGTAACTGATGCATTGATTATAGATTCAGGCGTTAACGATAATCTGCATCTTGCTGGTCGTAACTTCCCCGGTATTTCAACTCTGGATGTTGACGGAATTAATCCCTGGATAATGCTTCGCCATAAAAGCGTGATAGTAACTTCAGAAGCGTTGAAGAAAATTGAGGAGCGTTTGTCATGAATGAAGAGCGCATGTACAACGTATTGCTGGCGCCAATCGTTTCTGAGAAATCAGCATTGCAGGCAGAGCTTAGCGGTCAACATACCTTTCGTGTGGTTCCTACAGCTACCAAGCTGGAAGTGAAAAATGCGGTAGAAAAACTTTTTAAGGTAAATGTGGTTTCGGTTCGCATGGCCAACATCAAAGGCAAGATGAAAGCCCGTGGGCAAACAATGGGTCGACGATCCACTGTTCGCAAAGCCATGGTGCGCCTTGCCGAAGGGCAGGATATCGATTACATGGGACTTGAGAGCTAAACCATGGCATTGCATAAAACCAAACCAACTTCACCGGCCCGTCGTCATCAGGTTCGAGTGGTTACCGATCACCTTCACAAAGGTGGTCCGTGGGAACCTCTGCTTGCTAAGAAAAACAAGTCAGGCGGTCGTAACTCTTCTGGTCGCATAACTGTTCGACATCGCGGTGGTGGTCATAAGCAGCGTTACCGAATTATAGATTTTAAGCGCAATAAGGACGGTATTCCTGCAACTGTCGAGCGTATCGAGTATGATCCGAACCGTACGGCTCATATTGCACTGCTAAAGTATGCAGATGGTGAGCGTACTTATGTAATTGCTACAAACAAGATGGTGCCGGGTGACGTAGTACTGTCGGGACGTGAGTCGCCGATCAAGCCGGGCAACACCTTACCTTTATCAAACATTCCTGTAGGTACTACGGTTCACGGCATAGAGCTGAAGCCAGGTAAGGGCGCTCAGATGGCTCGAAGCGCTGGCGCTTCTGTTCAGTACGTCGCTCGTGAAGGATCATATGCAACGTTGCGACTTCGCTCTGGCGAAATGCGCAAGGTGTTGGTTGATTGCCGGGCAACTATTGGTGAGGTGTGTAACGGAGAGCATTCACTACGTAAGTTGGGTAAAGCGGGTGCCAAACGCTGGCGCGGTGTTCGACCAACAGTTCGTGGTGTTGCAATGAATCCGGTTGATCACCCGCATGGGGGTGGTGAAGGCCGTACTTCAGGTGGTCGTCATCCGGTGAGCCCGACTGGCGTACCTACCAAGGGTTACAAGACTCGTTCGAATAAACGTACGAACAATCTTATTGTTCGTCGCCGTAAGGCAAAATAGAGAGATATCACAGTGCCACGTTCACTAAAGAAAGGACCGTTCATCGACCATCACCTTATAAAGAAGGTTGATGAAGCGGTGGCTGCAAATAGCAAAAAGCCAATCAAGACCTGGTCTCGTCGTTCGATGATCAGTCCTGAAATGGTTGGGCTGACGATCGCTGTTCACAATGGCCGGCAACATGTTCCTGTGCTTATCAGTGAAAACATGGTGGGGCACAAGTTAGGTGAGTTTTCCCTGACTCGTACTTACCGTGGTCACGTAGCGGATAAGAAGGCACGATGATGAAAACCAAAGCAAGTCTACAACACGCTAAGATTTCTCCTCAGAAGGTACGCTTGGTTGCAGATCAGGTACGTGGCCTAGAAGTTGAAAAAGCACTTGAGTTACTGACGTTTAGTAATAAGAAAGCAGCAGTGCTTGTGAAAGGTGTACTTGATTCGGCCATTGCCAATGCTGAGCATAACGACGGCGCTGACATTGATGAGCTGAAGGTTGCTGAAATCATGGTAGATGCCGGACCAACAATGAAGCGTATACGGCCGCGAGCCAAAGGTCGCGCTAATCGCATTTTGAAGCGCTCAAGCCATATTACCGTGGTTGTAGGGGACTAGACATGGGTCAAAAAGTACATCCGATCGGAATTCGTCTTGGCATATCTGCTGACTGGAATTCGACTTGGTACGCAAACAGTCAGGATTACGCCAACTATCTGAATGAAGATATGGCCGTGCGTAAGCTTCTGAAGAAGAAGCTAGCTCACGCGTCCGTCAGTCGTATCCAAATCGACCGACCCTCGCGAGCAGTGGTTATTACTGTACATACTGCTCGTCCAGGTATCGTGATCGGTAAGAAGGGTGAAGATGTCGAGAAGTTACGACGTTTGATAGCACCGATGCTGAGTATGAATATTAATAACGTAAAGATTAATGTGTCTGAAATTCGTAAGCCGGAGCTCGACGCGCAGCTGGTAGCAGAAGGTGTTGCACAGCAGCTGGAGCGTCGTGTGATGTTTCGCCGAGCAATGAAGCGAGTACTGACAAACACAATGCGCCTGGGTGCACGTGGTGTAAAGATAGCAGTGTCGGGTCGTTTAAATGGCGCTGAGATCGCGCGACGCGAGTGGTATCACGATGGCCAGGTGCCATTACACACATTGCGAGCTGATATAGACTACGGTGTTGCAGAAGCCCACACCACTTACGGCGTTATCGGCATCAAAGTCTGGATTTGCAAAGGCGAGGTCTTTGACTTTGATGATGTTCGCGGTGGCGAAAATAAAAAACAGACGGCTAACGCCTGATTCGGATAAGACATGCTACAACCGAAACGTACAAAATTTAGAAAGCAGCACAAGGGGCGTAACCGCGGCCTTGCGCAGTCTGGC
>CALGJU010000159.1 GCA_937928685.1 uncultured Granulosicoccaceae bacterium | reverse complement strand
ATTGATGAAAGCGAGACAGATCTAAGCCACGCTAGTGTACTGGAACAAATAGAGTGTGCATTTGAGAGTTTGTCATTTGGTTTGCAACAAGGCGAAGCTTGCAGGCAATAGTTATTCTCTTTTCAAGAGCTTCAACGCAGTGGCGAGCCGAATGCCGACTCATATGTGCAATCTATTTGTTCCAGTACACTAGTATCTACAAAAAATGCACGCATTGGTTAACAATGCGTGCATATTTTTAAGGTTAACAGCGAAGACAGCAGGCAGCTTTCGCAAGCTGCAGTTAACGCACGCTGAGCTCTACTCGACGATTACGCATGCGACCGTCCAGCGTGCTGTTAGACGCAATAGGTCTGCTTTCACCATACGCAATTGCACGTATACGGTTTATGTCCACACCTTGATGAGCCAGATGAAGTGATACTTGTTTGGCCCGTTCTTTTGAGAGGGCGTTGTTCGTTACTGCTGAGCCCGCGCTGTCAGTGTGAGCGCTGATTTCTATTTTGCGATCGGTGCAACTGGTGAGAGTAGTGGCAATATTGTTCAGTGCTGCAACAGCAGATTGAGTTAAGTCTGCTGAACCATTTAAAAAGCTTACATTGTTGAGAGTGCCGTTTAGTGCGCTGCAGGCATCCGTGGCTGGCTCTACATAGAGTGTTTGTTGATCAATAATTTCAGCAATCGTAACCTCTGAACTCTTACTTTGCATAGTTGCAGGGGCGGCTTTTGCCGCGCCCAACACAGGCTCGATTAAGAATTGCTGTGGGTCGGCGTTGATGGGTTTGTCTGGCATCACCGTAGCTAGCTGTGGTACTGGTGCTTCTGCTTTTTCGGCCATTGCAAGCTTGGCGCGTTGTGGCTTTTTTCCCATCCGATACAGCATACCCACCTGAGCTGCCTGAACGTCACCATCATAGGCGACAACATCTGCTCGAAGGCCAAGGCCTATACGGGTGTTGTACTCGGCTCCCAGTCCGAATGATGCATGCTGCGATGTTTGCTCAATGAACGGAATATTGCCGATCGGTGTGTTTTCCAGTTGATTAAAACCGATGCGAGCGTAGCCGTTTAAACCACGGCGTCGATAACGATCGAGGTTCTTGCCAGCATAAAGCAGAGCGCTGACACCATTCATATGGTAGTTCACGCGACCTTCCGGAGACAGTCCTGCGCTACCGTAGTCTGCAGAGTGCATCTCTACGGACACGCGCTTGCCTAAGTCAACACCGAGTGTCACCTGGCCGGCACCGGCAATGGTATCGTCCGGCGACCAGCCTGGAACAGCACTGGTATCCGGGTTAAGCCGGCTTGCGCCAATGCCAACAGAGGCATAAACCGACTTGGCAAAGCCGAGACTATCAATATAGGCTTTTTTATCAAAAGCCGCAGCAAGCTCTGGTTCTTCAATCGGGGCGGTGGGAGTCACTGCTGCATGTAAGTCGGGGTCAGAAATAGCTGCGATCTCCGCTGCCACAATCGGATTAAGTGGTTCGTAAGCAGGTTTGCTTGGCAGTGCTGACGAAACGGGTGCTATATCAGCGGGGGGTATCGCCGTGGGTGCGGGCTTGCTTGCCAGCATGATTGATTGTGCGGCAGGCGATTGCTCTGGTGTCACCTGTTCGGGGATGGCTGCGAGCATTTGCGGTTTTGGCGATAGCGCTTCAAGCGCTGCGTGGTATTCGCTTTCACTGACGGTGTAGTCAATGATGTCGCGTGAGTTGTATCCGTTTGAGCAACCGGCCGCGAGTGTGATAGGTAAAACCAACGCCAGCCAAGGCGAACGTAGTGGTGTACAACCAGAGGACTCTGGCAGTATTTGAGTGTTTGAGCGCATCGGTGTTCTGAGCAGTGGCATGCTAAATATTCTCTATTGCGACTGTTGTTGTCATCCGTGGGTCAGCCAGACCCAATGGAACTGACGTCAGCAGGGCGCCAGCGTTCTAAAACCAGCGTTGTTGTGTAAGTGTTTCAGCGTCAAGGGCTGGTGCATGTAGTGCGCCATCAGCAAGGTTGCATTTCACACTTTTGTACTTGCTATCAACAGCAAAGTGATGCGGTTCCCTGTAAACTATGGCCAGTCATGCTCCTGCTGATTCGTCTTGTCAGCGCGATCGTCTTATTACTTGCAGTAGTCCCCTTCAGGCTGACCTTTTACTCATGACACAGATCACCATTATTGGCGTTGGCTTGATCGGCGGATCATTTGCGCTCGGTTTGCGAGCGGCCGGATTAGACGTGCATATTGTTGGTGCAGGTCGATCTGAGCAGAGCCTTCAGCGTGCTGTTGAACGCGGAATAATTGATAGCTGGTCTACGTCGCTGCCAGAGTCAGTCGAAAACAGCGATATTGTTTTACTGGCAACCCCGGTGGGTGCGATCGACCACGTTATGGAAAAAATTGCACCGGCGCTGGGTCCGGCCACCATTGTCACTGATGCGGGCAGCGTCAAGCAAAGTGTCATTGCCTCTGCCAGAGAGTGGATGCAACATTTTCAGAATTTTGTACCGGCTCACCCGATTGCCGGGACTGAGCACAGTGGTGTGGAGGCCGGGTTCGCCACTTTGTACCAGGGTAAGCGCCTTATTCTTACACCGGTTGAAGATACATCGCCGGAAGCCGTAGATGTGGTCGCAGAACTGTGGCGCGCGACCGGCGCCAAATTAGAAACCATGGATGCCACACAGCACGATCAAGTGTTCGCGGCGACCAGTCATCTGCCACATATGCTGGCTTTCAGTCTGGTGGAGACCCTGCATCGTATGGATCAGAAATCACCTTTACTGCATCACACCGGCGGTGGTTTCGCAGATTACACCAGAATTGCATCGAGCGATCCGGTCATGTGGCGGGACGTTTGTCTGTACAATCGGGAGGCATTGCTGGCCTCGCTTGGTGAATTTCAAGACGGCCTGAAAGTACTGGTTGATGCGATTGATTGCAGCGACGGTGACACCCTGGAGCAACTCTTTATCACTGCCAAGGAAACACGTGATACCAAAGTGTTACCGGCCGATATTGACGGCGGTAATGATTCAGATCCGGAGCCATAAGCGGGCGATGGTTGGGTAACATTAAATCAAGCGTGCTGAGTGAACAGATCGCGTAAATAGGTCGCCGGTGATACACGCATTCCTCAAGGCACAAAAACAGAGTGAGAACACATGAAGAGCATTAACACCACGGTGCAGGCCGGTGGCAGCATGAATGGTGTTGTTACCGTACCGGGTGACAAATCCTGTTCGCACCGTGCGGTTATTTTTGCCTCTCTGGCAGAGGGTGAATCAACGATCAGTGGTTTTCTGGCGGGTGAAGACAGTTTAAACACAGCGCGGGCGTTTCAGGACATGGGCGTATCTATAGAGCGCTTTGATGAAACCAACCTTAAGATAAAGGGCGTAGGTCTGCGTGGTTTAAAGGCACCGACAGATCCTGTTTATATGGGTAATGCCGGTACCGGCATGCGATTGATCGCGGGTGTGTTGGCGGCGCAGCCATTCAGCACCACCATTACGGGTGATGAATCACTATCACGCCGGCCCATGGGGCGGATCATTCAGCCGCTGCAACAGATGGGGGCGGATATCAGTGGTGATGATCAAGGTAAGCCGCCTTTAAAAGTAAGCCCGGTCGCCGCAATCAATGCGATTCACTACGATCTTCCGGTGGCCAGTGCACAGGTGAAGTCATGCGTTTTACTGGCAGGCTTGTTTGCAGAGGGTGAAGTCAGCGTGACCGAACCGGCTCCTACGCGCGATCACACAGAGCGTATGTTGCGCTCATTTGGGTATGCGGTGAATACCGATGGCAATCGAATTTCGATGCAGGGCAAAGGAACGCTGCGGGGCTGCGATCTCATTGTTCCTGCAGATATTTCATCGGCGGCATTCATTCTGGTGGCGGCAACCATAGCCAAAAACTCTGATGTCACCATTCTCGGAGTCGGGGTTAACCCGACTCGTACCGGTATGATTGACATCCTGCGGTTGATGGGCGCAGACATTGAAATCAACAACGAGCGCTTGTCCGGCGATGAGCCGATTGCAGACATACGCGTAAGGAGCGCCGACCTCAAAGGGATTGATGTGCCTGAGCATCTTGTACCGCTGGCAATTGATGAGCTGCCCGTGGTCTTTGTGGCAGCATCTGTCGCTGAGGGCACGACCCGCATCACAGGCGCTGAAGAGCTGAGGGTAAAAGAGAGTGATCGCATCGCTGCGATGGCAGAGGGGCTCGCTGCCATCGGAGTAGACGCCACAGCCACTGAAGACGGTATGATCGTTAACGGGTCACAAATCACAGGTGGTGTGGTGGAAACGCACTTTGATCATCGTATCGCCATGTCGTTTTGTGTGGCGGCTCTCTGTTCGACCGGGCCGATTACTGTAAATGATACCCAGCATATCGAAACCTCATTTCCGGGCTTCTTTGAATTGATGTCAAAGCTTGGAATGAACGTAAACACTGCCAGCTGAAAAGTACGCTTATGAGTGATATCCAATCTACTGCCGAAAGGACTCAATCAAGGAATTCTGCCGGGGTCGCAAAAGCCACGGACCGAGTTGCCAGCGGCAAAGCGCCTGACACCGTGCTTGCTCCGGTAATTACCATTGACGGGCCCAGCGGATCCGGCAAAGGAACAATTGCCTGTGCCGTCGCTGAGGAACTGGGCTTTATCTATCTTGATAGTGGTGCACTTTACCGGGTGGTAGGTCTTGCCTCGCTGCAATTGACGATCGCCGAAGATGATACTGAATCACTGGTAAATCTGGCCCAAACCGCGCCGATTGAGTTCAAACGCAGTCTCTCTGGTGACAGCGAAGTGCTGCTCGACGGCCAGCCAGTGACGCAGACACTTCGTCGTGAGCGTGTCGGTGATCGCGCCTCTCGAATTGCCACAATAGCGCCCCTGCGGGAAGCTTTGCTCGAAAGACAGTTGCGTATGCGGCGCCAGCCTGGGCTGGTAGCGGACGGGCGTGATATGGGCACAGTGGTATTCCCCGATGCGACACTTAAGATTTACCTGACGGCGAGTGCTGAAGTTCGCGCTAAAAGAAGACATAAACAGTTGATTGAAAAGGGAATGGAGGCTAATATTGCCGGCTTGCTCGCGGACATCAACGAGCGCGATGATCGCGACCACAATCGTGCTATCGCGCCGCTTGTGGCCGCAGATGATGCCATCAGCATCGACTCAAGTGACCTGACTATCAAAGAAGTGGTCACAAAAGTGCTTGATTTTGCAGGAAATAGATTATAATTGTACCAACCGCTGCGATGGATCGCAGTGTTCTTTAAATCGCCTTGCTTCAACTCGGAACGTTGTTAGCACTGTATTTACACTTCTGGAATCATTAATTTAATGTCTGAATCTTTTGCTGAGATGTTTGAGGAGAGTATCTCCCAAACCCAAATGAAACCCGGCGCCATCCTCACTGGCACGGTGGTAGAAATCACCGGTGACT
>CALGJU010000158.1 GCA_937928685.1 uncultured Granulosicoccaceae bacterium | reverse complement strand
CACCTGATTAGCGAACGCTTCCCGGGTGAGGTCGTGGTGACTGCGTCACTCATGGCATCGAGCATTGTGGTGTTGAAAATGGTGTCCGACATTGACCCTGCCACGCCGGTAATTTTTTGCCAGCGCCCGCCCGTCTTCCCCGAGAGCGCCGAGTACCGCTCAATGATTATCAACAAGCTTGGCCTCACCAATACACAACTCAATGATGGTCACGAAACTGAAGTTCGCCATGGAGACCGTGACCATTGCGAACGCATGTGGGTTCACTATGCCGATATGCCCGGTCGCCAGTCCTGCCTTTTACATATTAACGAATCACTCGGCGCGTATAAGTGCTGGATCAGTGCGGTCTACCACACCCCACCACATGAGCTGGAACACAACCGCGTCGATGTGGACGGCAAAATTATAAAGGTCAACCCTCTGGTCCGCTGGAGCAAAGCGGATACTCATCAGTTCATGAGCGAAAATGACCTGCCCTACCACCAGCGGGCAAAGCGCGAATTCAGCTACGACGATAAGGCGCAAGAGACCATTCCAATTTACAATTTTTGATCATATGCCAGCGCCGGTAACGCGCGCATAGGCACAAGCACAATTTTCAAAAATGTTATTATAATGTCGCGCGCAACGTTCGCGGCATCCCGTGAACAGTTGGCAATACCGTTTCGCCTGACTCCTGCAACGGCACAATTCGCCCTCAACTGTACAAAGAGAACTAATACTGTGACTAATCTCATCAAGCCACATGGCAGCGACAGGTTAAACCCGCTATTTGTTGAAGATTCCAACGCACGCGCACAGCTTGCTGAAGACGCGAACGCACTACCATCAGTCACGATCAGCTCAGCCGCAGCAGGCAATGCAGTGATGCTTGCCGGTGGTTACTTCACACCTCTCAATGGCTACATGAATAAAGCCAATGCATTGTCTGTCGGTGCAACAATGCAAACCACTGACGGATTGTTCTGGCCTACCCCGGTACTTAACCTTGTAGCAGATGCAAGCTCCATCAAAGCTGGTGACAAAATCGCGCTTAAAGACCCCAACGTCGAAGGCCAGCCCATACTGGCCGTGCAGAAAGTCGAGTCTGTTGAAACCTTCAGCGATGCAGAGATCGAAACACTTGCAGAACAAGTCTTCGGCACTACTGATCGCGAACACCCGGGAGTCGCAGAATTTGTGGCGCAGGGCAATACCGCCATCGCAGGCCCTATAGAAGTACTCAACTACAGTTACTTTGAAAAAGACTTTCCAGACACCTTTCGAACTGCCGTACAAATTCGCGAAGAAATCGCCGCACTTGGCTGGAAGCGCATTGTCGCCTTCCAAACCCGCAATCCGATGCACCGTGCGCATGAAGAGCTTTGTCATATGGCAATGGACCGATTGAATGCAGACGGACTGGTGATACATATGCTATTGGGCAAACTCAAACCAGGTGACATTCCCGCCGCAGTTCGTGATTCTGCCATCAGAAAAATGATTGAACTATATTTCCCGCCCAATTCGGCATTGGTAAACGGCTACGGTTTTGACATGCTATACGCAGGCCCTCGCGAAGCACTGCTTCACGCCTTGTTCCGTCAAAACATGGGAGCCACTCACTTTATTATCGGCCGTGACCACGCCGGCGTGGGTGACTACTACGAACCCTTCGAAGCACAGGAAATATTTGATTCTCTGCCAGAAGGTGCACTGGAAATAGAGCTTTTCAAAGCCGACCACACCGCCTATTCAAAAAAGCTGAATAAAGTGGTCATGATGCGCGAAGCACCAGATCATACGAAAGAAGACTTTGTTTTGCTTTCTGGCACCGCTGTGCGTGAAATGCTGGGAGAGGGCAAGGCACCACCGGTCGAATTTTCACGCCCTGAAGTAGCACAGATACTAATGGATCACTACCAAACTTGATCTTTCCAGGCATACTTTCGGTACAATTTTCCTCAACGCAAGCAAAAAAGCGTATATTCAACCCTGTAACGGCCACTAATTTGGCTGTTTTGCACTGAAGCCGGGTCGAAAGCGCGCGGGCGCGCTCGCTGTGTGGTAGATTACACCTTGGGTACCAAGCCCCTTGAGCAGACTGAGTCCGAATTCCGGCATTGAACGCACTATGGCAGGAACCCCTGAGCAGGTTTACTATCAGCCTAATCAGTATTTTTATCGATTTATATTCGAACCGGTGAATTCGAATATAATTTTTTATATTCACCAACAATCTGAGTAAAGAGCAAATGAGTAAAGGAACAGTTAAGTGGTTCAACGCCGATAAGGGCTTCGGATTCATTACACCTGAAGATGGCGGAAAAGATCTGTTCGTACATCATTCTGAAATTCAAGCGGGTGGCGGTTACGCTACTTTGAATGACGGTCAAGCTGTAGAGTTCGAAGTTGGTCAAGGCGAGAAAGGCCCTTGCGCTAACAAAGTTACTCCAGTTTAAGCAGTAACAGACACAAGCCAAGGCAGCAGACACCAGCGTGTCCTCTGCCTTGGCAATACCTGATGCGTTGGTGAGGCATTGTTCTTTCTGACGCATCTGGTTTGCACTACCAAAGTGGACCTATTCAACACAACCACTGCACCCACCAGAAAACACCTCAAAAGACACCTCTAACTGGTACTGTTAGCCAGGCATCGTTTATCCGTTAGCGTCAAATAAACCTGTAACGGACCTTTAAAGTAATCCCTTACAACTTGTTGTACTTTGTCGATCTGCCGTGCGATTTATCCACGGGATACTTCAAACCATTGGCTTTTATTTTATCCGATGCTGCCTGCTGCAGATCAATGCCTGCACGCTCCACAATTAATAACAAGTAAAGCAGTACATCTGCACACTCCTCACGCAGCTGTTGCTGCATAGGCTCAGTTGCCGCTTCTTTCTCAAAGTCTCCTTCATTCTTCCACTGTGATAGCTCAAGCAACTCACTGGCTTCAAGGTTGAGCGACAGAATTAGATCTTTAAGCGAATGAAACTGCCGCCAATCTCTGGCATCCCTAAATTCAATCAGCTGTCGGGTTAATTCACTTAGATCGGGAGATTCTTTCATGACACTTACGATTTCAATTTCCAGCTGATAGACTCTCGCACCTTACCTGTCTGTTGGTATTGACGCCATCGCGGTATGCGACTTTCACCAACATCACCAGACCACCACCGCGTACACTCACCTATGCGTATTGTCCAAATTTCTGACAGCCACATTGCGCATGATATACCGCAGCGTCTGTCTGACCTCAAAGCATGCATCGACGCAATAAATCTTCTTCCCACCGCACCGGATATTGTGATCCACACCGGTGATATCACCCATAACGGACTCGCAGAAGAATTTAGCGCGGCAAAAGAGGTTCTGAATAAGCTGTCAGTTCCCTACTTCGTGCTGGCTGGCAACAAGGACGATCGCCGGCAACTGCAACAAGCATTCAGCGATCACGATTATTTGCAACAGCACCCGAAATTTATTCAATACCGGCTTGAGCAGTTTGCCTATCGATTGATTATCCTCGACACGATTTTCGACCCGATAGGCTCACACGCTGCCAGCGCGGGTGCTATGAGTAAAGGAGCGCTATGTGCAGAGCGATTCCATCTGCTTCAGGAAATGCTGGATCACGACACCTCGAAGCCCACCGTAATATTCATGCACCATTCGCCCATTGTCATTGATGAAATACCAGATCCTTGGCAATTTCATGATTGGGCTCAAGTGGACAGGCTAGCCACCCTACTGTCTCACTACCAGAACCTTCACGGTATCTATTGCGGTCATGTACACCGTAACATACGGGGGCACATTGCCCAGTTGCCTGTTAGCGTGCTGAGTTGCATGGCCACCGATCTACGCAAGGGCAGGCTTGACGAGCACGAAAGTACACGGCCAATGTACAAAACACTTGATTTCATTGAATAAAACCTAACTACAGCTCAATAAAACTAGGCAATTACCTTCTTCACTCGAACTGAATCACCCCTGTCTTTTTTATTGTACTGCGTCATTGCCGGCTTTTTTCGACCACACCCGGGTCGATCAGCAGTCGCGCCTGTATCACTATCAGAACCGGCGGCCTCGGGATTTTTCTCCTCACCCAGACCCTGACGATCGCAATCCACTCTCAAACCCTCTTCCTGGGAGCTTGCCACTGAGCTGCCAGCCAGAATAAACGCCGCGCCTGTGCGAATAAAACGTCTTCGGCCCGAAGGGTCATCTACCAGAACGGTGTCGGTTTTCTTCATAGTGAAACTCCCGTGTGAAGTGTGAGCTTTCAAGCTAACAAAGATAGTTTTACATCGTCAAGAATAATAACCTCAGCTGACTTTCAGCACCAAAGCCCACAGCAGGTGATCGCACAGAGCGAGCTTTTGTTCATCATCCAGGCCAGGGAGAGAACTGACTTTCATGGCTTGTTGTTGCACCAACGCCTCTACTGCAGTGCTCATGGGCTCATCAAAATGTATTATTTGCCCAATGAGACGAAGTTTTAGTCGATCATCCCGTCGCTCGACACCAAGATATGCTGAATCCAGAATAGATATCGTTGACTCAAGATCAATTTTTGGCCGGTTGGCGGGTGTTGAATCATCGGAGAGAGGAGCGCTTTCCGTCGACACCTCATCCGCCAGCCTTGATACCGCCTCCGTATGAATTTCCTCCGTTAGTGCACCACCGAGCAAATCAGATATATTTTCAAAACTCTGCTGCGGATCTATAGAGCGGCGATACTTTACGTGCCTCTCCGAAGCTATTTGTACCATCTGCTGCAGCAGATCACGCACCACAAAAGGAAACACACCCAAAGTGATATGCAGCGATGATTTTCTTTCATCTGCCAACGCATCGTGCACCATCCCTC
This sequence comes from uncultured Granulosicoccaceae bacterium, assembly GCA_937928685.1. Classification (GTDB taxonomy): domain Bacteria; phylum Pseudomonadota; class Gammaproteobacteria; order Granulosicoccales; family Granulosicoccaceae. Next base: position 10,249 of record CALGJU010000158.1, on the reverse strand, counting down.
TTGGTATATACAGCGTGTCGCCCGCTTTCAGAGTCGTTTTTTCAAGTACTTTTGTACCGCGATTGAGTTCAGGGTGATAGGTGTCATCAGGAAAAGGCAATTCAATGTCTGACTTATAGAACCGGAATGTCTTACTTCCAGACAGCTGCAGTATAAAAACGTCATGGGTATCGTAGTGAGACAGAAACCCCTGGTTGCCAGGCGGCGACAAATACACATTCGCCTGACATCGAATTTGAAAACTCTTGCTCACACCACGGCACAAGCGCCTAAGCTCAGGAAACTCCTGTTGCGCCTGCGAGACGACAACCGTTGCACCTTGCTCGCGATGGTATTGCAGCAATCGCAGAGGATCTATATTTCTCCCCTGATCAGTATAACGCTCTACGGGTATCGCACCATTTGCACGCACCAGCTGCACAGCAGGGAAAACAACGTCTCCTCCTTTTAAATGTGATTCAATGGCTGCCACAGTCAATAGATTTTTAAAATAGCTGGCATCTGAACGGCTGACGTGCAGCAGTTCCGACTCCCAGTAGTCCGCCAAAAACTGCTCCACCCCAACCGGACTTAAAATGTCACTAATATTCATACACCCCCTGCAGAATTCACACAACAGCCCTTTGGTAGCACATTAGCGCGTAGCAAATTAGTAACTCCCATAAACGAACGCCTGCAGTCAGCTTAAGCTTGCAATCTTCCAGCTGCTCCATGTGATTATCTAGAAAGGCAATATGACCACATGTGTATAGCGGACATATCATACACGTGAGACCACCTCGCTACGCGTCGTTAATGGATGGACACCAATTAGTTTCCAGTGATATCCATACTCTGGGCCCCGCTTGTCGCCATTGTACAGCCTGATCTTCGTATAGTGCAGCAAACCAACACCTAAGTAATTATCAACAAGAAATCCAACGTTGAAGGAATTCCCGGCAGCGCCACCCATCAGCGAAAAAGCGGCAGCCGTTTGTGCTATCGATCAATGGTTTCTTACTGCACCTCCATTGCGAACCCACTATTTATAACGCTATGTAAGACCACAATTTGTTCCGTTACAATGGGCATCCTTACTATCACCAGCAGCTGCCCATGACTGACCAGTCAAACCCGGTGAAATTCCCCGACAAATTCCTCTGGGGCTCCGCCACATCATCATTTCAGATTGAAGGCGCCACTGAAGCAGACGGCCGTGGCGAAAGCATCTGGGATCGCTTCTGCAGTCAACCCGGTGCAATAAATGACAACACCGATGGCAAAGTGGCCTGCGACCACTACCACCGACACAAAGAAGACGTCGCCCTGTTATCTTCGCTCGGTTTACAAGCCTATCGATTCTCAATTGCATGGCCGCGCGTTCTTCCCAACGGCAAAGGCGCGGTTAATACAAAGGGCCTCGACTTCTACGACCGCCTGGTAGATGAACTACTCGCCGCAGACATCGCCCCCTTTGCGACGCTTTATCATTGGGACCTTCCACAAGCGCTTGAAGATAAGAATGGCTGGGTTAACCGGGATACCGCATACACATTCGTTGACTACACCCACGTAGTACTCAAACGACTCGGGGATCGGGTGGCCTCGTGGGCAACCCTCAATGAACCATTTGTATCTGCATCCCACGGCTATCTCACGGGGGAGCATGCGCCAGGTCGAAAATCACTGCCTGACGCTTGCGCGGCGGCTCATCATCTTCTTCTGGCCCACGGATTGGCCATGCCCGTCGTTCGCGAATTCGCGCCTGACGCTGATGCCGGTATCGTGCTTAATTTCACCCCGGCTTTTACCCACAGTGACGATCCAAAAGACCAGCAAGAGTGCGCTGATATCGACGGCTTTGAAAATCGTTGGTATGTAGAGCCCATAGCCGGTGCTGGCTACCCCGTCGATACGGTGGAATCACTAGGCTGGGAGCAAAAGGAAATACAGGCGGGTGATCTCGAAAAAATATCGACCCCGATCGATTTCCTGGGGGTAAATTACTACACACGCCAGACCGTATGCGCGGGAGAAAAAGACGTAAAAAAGACACTGCCCCTTACCGATATGCAGTGGGAGATCTACCCACAGGGCATTCGCGAAATACTCACCACCCTGCACAATCGCCACGCGTTCAAAAAATATTTCATCACCGAAAATGGTGCGGCGATGCCAGACACTTCAGTAGATGCTGACGAGTTCGTGGATGATCAGGACCGGATAGATTATCTTCACGATCACCTTCAGCAGGTGGCGCAGGCAATGCAAGACGGCGTTCCCGTGGAAGGATATTTTGCCTGGTCGTTATTCGATAATTTCGAATGGGCGCATGGCTATGCGAAACGCTTTGGTATTGTGCGCGTGAACTATGAAACTTTAACTCGCACACCAAAGGCCAGCGCACTGTGGTATCGCGAGGTTGCAAATACCAGCATAGTCGGCAGAGAACACACACCGACATAGCTACATCGGATTGCACTGTTGTCACCGGTGGCAACTGCACGATTGGTTTAACCCCGCTTTTAATCACTCAGCGGGCAATGACCGACATTCATATTTTCTTGACCGTTATTGCTGTCTTGGGTAGCTTTTCAGGGTGGGCCTGTCGTACCCGGTCAATTAAAAACGCGGGTAGGAATTCGCGCGCAATATACATGGGTATCTGAGCACAAACGATAACACCCATGAATGCGACAGGCGTGCCCTGAATAGTTACCCCGCTTTAACCCTCTCCATCCCAGTAATCAACGCCCTGATCAACACGGCCGACAAATGAAATACTGTCTTTATTAGTATCCACACGTTCGCCATACACACCGAACTTTCCGGAATCCGGGTACTCCACATACTCAGGTGACTGCAACGTACTGATGGCAAGATATTTTAAGTCAGCATTTGAGTTATTCATTATTTGATGCGCTGTCTCCGGGCCACCCGGTGGACAGGCAATAACATCATGCTTTCTCACAGCAGTGGTGGTATCTCCTACGCGCAACTCACCAGTGCCCTCAAGAATTAAAAACATTTCTTCATTTACATGATGATTATGTGCAGGAAACGCACTTTTACCCGGCGGCACCACAGTCAGGCTGTAGCCAAGTTTCTGCGCTCCGAGCATTCTACTAATGCTGCCACTAATCGCATCAAATTTATCTGCCGCCGCCCCGGTCGCGGCAAATGACTCGTGCCTCGGTTTTACTTTTACCTCGTCTAAATTGATAATCTGTTTTTTTGACATAACATTCTCCATTTGCCGGTGGTTTCTCAAGCCGATTAACAGCGCAACGCCACGCAAAGAGCTCTGTAACGGAGACGCCGAATCGCGAACCACCGCAATCAATCTATCCTTTCAGCTGCTCGTACATCGGGTGCTCAGCGCTCGGTTCCAGCAGATCCCAAAGGTTGCCGTACAGATCCGAAAATACGGCAACCGTGCCGTAGGGTTGCGTCTCTGGCTGACGGATAAATTCAACACCATCTGCCACCATACGATGATAATCACGCCAAAAATCATCCGTGCCCAGAAACAAAAATACCCGACCACCTGACTGATCCCCGACTCGCTCACTCTGCTTCGGCTCAACAGCCTTTGCCAGCAGCAGCGACATACCCCGGCTTCCCGGTGGCGTCACCACCACCCATCGCTTGCCTTGCGGCTGTAGCGCGTCGCTGGTTAATTCAAACTTTAGCTTGTCTACATAAAATCGAATCGCGTCATCATAGTCGTCAACAACCAGTGTCGTATGGATAATTGCCTGCTTCATTAATCAGATTACTAATTAAATACAACTGCGCGCTTACGTAAATGCAGCTGTGAAATCACCGCCGGCGCGACCACTACAAGCGCAAATAAGTCCGCCTTGATTGAAGGGGCAATAAATATGATCCCTGCCAGTGCGCACAATATTCTAAAGAACACACCCATGGGCGCCAACCAGTAACCAACAACAGCAACAGACAACGCTATGACACCCGCTATACAGCTCGCCGCGGTGTAGCTAAACTCAATAAAATCAAAGCCGGTAGATGACACAAACAACAACACCGGTGCATACACAAACGCCATTGGCGCCACCACCTTACCAAGCCCCAGAGTGAAAGCTGAGATACCCGTTCGAAATGGATTCGAATTGGCGATCGCCGCTGCCGCGTAGGCCGACGTGCACACCGGTGGGGTAATTTCTGAAACCACCCCGTAGTAGAGCACAAACATATGGCTGGCTATGGGCGGAACACCCAGTTGAGCAAGTGCCGGCTGCGCAACTGACACCAACATAATATAAAGCGCTGTGGTCGGTATTCCAGCACCCATCAGAATACAGGCTATAGCAATAAAAACTAAAGATAAAAACAACTGCAGATCTTCGACCGCAAACAGGCTGAAGCCCGACACCGAGATCATTGCGTATAGATCACTGGCAAGCGCACCAGCGCCCTGAGTGACCATGTAGCCAATCCGAAACCCGACCCCAGTCGTATTGATTACACCAACAACAATACCTACCGCTGCAGAAGCCGCACCGACCGCCAATGCATACTTAACCCCTAGTGTCATAGCGTCAGACATCTCAGGTATTTTTATTCGTTCCTGAGGGTTGAACGTGGCTATTAATGACCCGGCTATTAACATTGCAGTCATTGGCAGTGCAAAGCCACCGTTAGAAAATTTCCACAATACAAAGGCAATAAAAGCCGCAGCGTAGACCAAGGTTAAAGGCTGCCGTATTCTTGACATACCAGCAATAACTGATAATGAAATACCCACAAACGCTGACATAAACGGCGTATAGCCGGAAAACAACACCAACAGCAATCCAATCAGCGGAATAATATTTGCCCACCCGGCACGCCAGACTTCTCCAAGCTTCGGCAGCATCTCCTTCTTCATGCCTTGCAGATTGAGTTTTCGCGCCATCAGATGAACCACTGAAAACACACCAACGTAATGCAATAGCGCCGGAAAAATCGCAGCGATAACAATCGTCGTATAGGGAACCTCAAGAAATTCCGCCATAATAAAAGCAGCGGCCCCCATGATCGGCGGCGTGATCTGGCCGCCTGCAGAGGAAGCCGCTTCAACTCCACCGGCAAAGTGCCCGGGATAACCCAGCCGCTTCATATTAGGAATAGTTAAGGCACCTGTTGATACGGTATTTGCCACCGATGATCCGGATATTGTGCCGAAAAAAGCAGACGAAATAACAGATACCTTGGCCGGCCCACCGGTATACCTTCCGGCCAGAATTGTTGCGTTATCAATAAATAGCTGACCAAGACCGGTCCGTTGAGCAATAACACCGAATAAGACGAAGTGAAATACGATGGTTGACACCACCCACAGCGTGACACCAAATATTCCCTCTTGCGGAAAATACATTGACGACACAAACGTATTGAACTTGACCCCCGGGTGCTGCAACAAACCGGGGAAGTAAGGCCCGAACAAGGCATAGGACATAAACACACAGATGATTAATGGCAGCACCCAGCCCAGTGTTCTGCGTGCAATATCCAATACCAGGAAGATCAGCACCAAGCCGAAAAAAATATCGAACTTATTCGGGTTTCCCATGCGGAACGTTTGCTCTTCTATACCAAGCAACGGTATGCCGCGCCACGCCATACCCACATAGAGCGAAGCAGCGACACCAAATATCATGAAGATAAGATCGTAAAGAGGAATATTGCCAATCCGCATTCGGCCTGGCTGTAATGAAAAAAGACTCTTGGTTTTGAAGATCGGGTAAAAAGCGTACGTCAGTATGAAAAGACCAGACAAATGCCAGCCCATGTGCCAGTGATCCGCTGGCAGTCCAAAACCCGCCGTAATGAAGTGATACAGCGCAAAGGCAAGCGCAATGACTCGCAATACGTTAGAGGCAACCGGGGTTACTTCACGAGTCGCCGCTCCCTCTTCGTATTTTCTTTCGATTTCTGCAAGGTCTTCACTAGAGGGGCCGGCATCCTGTGTATTCACAGTCTCAGTCACTTGGCGATACCTTTTCTTTTGTAATTATTAACGGAGATCGTCTTATAAGAAGATTATAAAATAAAAAAGGCGATACTCGTGAACCCGGGTATCGCCTTCAGTTTTTTTGCTGTTATAGAGCCGCTCTACTTAAGCAAACCCGCTTCCTTGTAGAATTTCTCAGCACCCGGGTGCAAAGGAACTCCCAAAGCCGCTACGCCGTCAAGCGCTGTTTCAGCAGTAATTTGCTTTCCCTTGGCATGACCGTTATCGAGCAACTTACGAGTGTTTTCATTCCACATTGCTTTTGTGATGCCATAAACCAGTTCTTCAGAAAGATCAGAAGAGACAACCATCAACGCACTTACCGCCGGAGTAAGCACATCACTGTCTACATCTTCATAGACTCCACCCGGAATCTTTGAAGGGATGTAGGCCGGTATAATGCCATTGATCTTCTGCAGGTCTTCCTCACTGAAAGAATGCAGTGCCATCCCTTTGGTTGACGCCAGCTGCACCATTGCCGCGACCGGCCAACCGGCTGCATAGAAATAAGCGTCAAGCTGACCATCAGCCAAGCGCTCTGCACTTTGACTGTTGTTGAGCTCCGCCTCACTCATGTTGTCTCGAGTCACACCCCATGCCTCAAGCATTTGCAAAACCGCCACCTGCGTACCGGAACCAGCCTGCGCTATACCGACGCGCTTATCAGCCAGATCACCCAGGTCATTAATTGATGAACCCTTGGGCAGCACCAGATGCAGGTCTTCCGGGTACAGGTTTGCCACAATTCTTAGCTTCGGATGAGCTTTGCCTTCAAACTTCCCTTCACCCAGAAACATAGAGCGAGTCACGTCTGCCGCAGCCAGACCGGCTTCCAACTCACCATTTTGAACCGCCGCATTGTTAAACACAGAAGCTGTAGTTGACTGTGCGATAGCGATTAACCCGGGAACGCCACACTGGCCGCCCTTGTCACACGCTCGGGACCCTGGAGGTGCTGAGATCCCGTTAGCAATGGTGCCACCGATGGGAAAGTAGGTACCACCAGCGCCGCCGGTCCCGATACGAAAGAATGTCGGATCAGCTGCCTGCGCTGCCCCGACCGCTATAGCAGCAGTTACCGCCGCGATAGTTAATAATCCTCTTTTAATCATTGCCTTCTCCTACGTTTTGTCCGTTGATGTTCCCAGCCAATGTAAAACGAATTAAAATGACATGCAAGGAACGGTTTTCGTACCGTTAATGTACGGTTCTACACAGTCAACTATCAGTAACTCTCACTGTGCTGTTATTCAGACAGAATTTCTTCAACACACATCAGCGCCTTTTCTTCAGCAAACCCTGCCTCTTTATAGACTTTCTGAGGGCATGCCTCTAACGCATCATTGCTCAGCTCTTCCAGATTGATGGTATCGGGTAATGGAACGATACACTGCTGCAGCGCTTTCTCTGACAATTCAAGGCATGTTTCCTGTGTGAACCCCATGCAGGAATTAAAGGCTTCAGACGCGCACAAGACCTGTGATTGCTCGCGGGACAATTTAATCAGTAGAAATTTAGATAATTTTTCCTCAGCCATTGCCGCGTGGCCGAAAATCACACCGACAGCAATAGAAGCCAGGACACAGGCTTGTCCCGTCGATGTGGCCAGCAGAGGACGGTGATTTCTCTTATTCATGTCAGGTTTCATCCAAAAAAACCGGCATTATACCGGACGAAAGCGCACCGCACCGCCAGCCTGAGTCACACAGTCAGCCAACTGCGCCATTTAACCATCGACAAAAAATGCACCTGAGCCGAACAAAAAGTCATGCAGCCACTATCCAGTGGGAAAAGGACTCTCTTCATATTTTCAACTTTTTCCACAGTCTCCATTTGCTTGTCAGGACAAACCTGTTGTACCTGATTAATCAACAATGGGGCTGGAAGTTCGTGTGCACACCTCCTGAGAACAGACGCAATGATTACCAATTTGCGCGGCCAATCAATGTTGGTTAAGGATCAACAGTGCTATATTAAATGAGATCAGCGGAATCCCTCTTTTCCGCCAGCCAGCACCCAGCCCACAAGCACGCCACGTTCGAATTCAGGATTGACTCTACAGTCAGAATCGAGTCTGAATCAGTGTCCTAAACCAGTACGTAATCCATGACCAGCACGCCCCTAAAAGTAGGATTGTTACTCGATGGTTTTGACGTCCCGTTGTGGACTCTCAAAATGATCGAAAACATCCAATCTTCCGACTACGCGAAGATAGAACTCGTTATTGTTAACGACAACGACATTGAAGCCAAAGAAGAGAACAAAACACTCGTTCAAAAAATCACTCGCAACAAAGGCCGAATAGGTTATCTCACTGTCAGAAAAACGCTGGAAGTGATGTACGACAAACTGATTGAACGCAACACCTACCTTGCAAACGCTGAAGAGACTCAGAGCTGCGCTGCATTGCTGCAAAACGCTGTTACCATCAAAGTAAAAACCACCCGAAAAACCTGGTCAGACTATTTCAACGATCAAGATCTGCAGGAGATCTCGCAACACTCTCCGGATATTTTGATCCGTTGCGGGTTTGGCATTTTGAGAGGTGATATTTTAAACGCCGCAAAATACGGTATTTGGTCATATCACCACGGTGACAATGTGGTGAACCGCGGTGGCCCTGCAGGATTTTGGGAAAGCATGGACAGCTGGCCCGAAACCGGATCTATCCTGCAAATTCTGTCAGAAGATCTTGATAACGGCAAAGTGCTTTACCGTTCATTTTCCTGCACCGACACCATGTCAGTGGCAGACAACAAAAGTAACTACTACTGGAAGACACTCTCGTTTGTCACCCGGAAAATGCAAGAGCTGCACAAAGTCGGTGAAAAAGAATTTTTCGCAAAAGTCGACCACGAAAACCGTCACCCGGCATTTTACTCACAACGGCTTTACACCCAACCGACCAACGCAGAGCTCGCCAGATTAACGTTTAAAAAAATCGGTGAAAAAATTGCCCACCTGTTCAAAAATAAATTTGTTCTTGAGCAATGGATATTAATGTTTCATCTTAAGGAAGAGTTCTCATCTTCCCTGTGGCGTTACAAACAAATAATCCCCCCAAAAGACAGGTTCTGGGCCGACCCTCATATTATTTATCGTGATAATAAGTACTACATCTACATAGAAGAGTATTTGTATAGCACCGAAAAAGGTCATATATCGTTAATCACCATGGATAGTGAAGGCAACTACAGTGATCCTGAAGTCATTATTTCAGAAGACTATCATCTGTCTTACCCTTTTGTTTTTGAACACGAAGGCGCTACTTATATGGTGCCGGAAAGCATGGACAACAAAACCGTTGATCTGTACGAATGTACTGAATTCCCTGGCAAATGGGAGTTCAAGATGTCACTACTCAAAGACATTAACGCTGTAGATGCAACGCTATTTCAACACAATGGCAAGTGGTGGATGTTTGCCAATGTGGTTGAACATGAGAGTATGTCTTCATTTGATGAGCTTTGCATTTTCTCTTCTGACTCTCTTCTCTCTACAGACTGGACCCCACACCCACTGAACCCCGTTATATCTGATTGCAAGATTGCGCGCCCTGCCGGCAAGCTTTTTGTCGAAGATGGCAGAATCTACCGCCCATCGCAAAACTGCTCGAAAAGATATGGCTACGGCTTCAACATTAACGAGGTGACAGTGCTTGATGAAAACAACTACAGCGAAGAACTGGTAAGCAGTGTCACCCCTGACTGGGATAAGAAGATCGTTGCTACCCACACCTTTAACCGCGAAGGAAAATTACATATCATTGATGCTATTCGCCAAAGAAAAAAATAGCAGGCAGGCAACGAAGGTTTACGGGCATTAATATGACAACACATTAATATGACAACACTCCGAATACTCGGCTGCCAGATCAGCATTCCTGCAACAACCACTACCACAGCCCGTGACCAACACCTTTTAAAGTCCGCACAAAAAGCCAACAATTGGCTTAGAGAACACTCTGCGGATATTCTTCTCTTACCAGAACTTTCAACACTCGACTATTCCAACGAGACCTTCGCAAACCTGGATAAACTCGCTGAAGAAGACGATGGCCCTTCATACCGTACGTGGCGCGATGTAGCTATCACTCACAGCTGCTGGGTACTCTATGGTTACGCCCGGCGCTGTGTTGATCACAACAATGTAAAACCATCCTATAGCATTGCAACAGGCGTCATTAGCCCCGATGGACTGCTGCACGGCGTATTTGAAAAATTACACCTGGCGCAATTTGGCGCATCAGAAGAG
>CALGJU010000157.1 GCA_937928685.1 uncultured Granulosicoccaceae bacterium | reverse complement strand
ATGTAGTGCGTCAGGAATGTATGCTGGTCCGGCGGTTGGGTTCTGCGGACGTTGTGGTATTGCCAATGTGGAGGGCGGATCCGGATTCTGAACGGTGCCGTGCGAATATCAGCTGGCACTTGGGCACTTGGGCACTTGGGCACTTGGGTACTTGGGCACTTGGCCACTTGGGCGCGTGGGCGTGCGGCCAATTCGGCTGTGGCAGGCTCGAGAGTGTTGATACGCAACGCAGAGCAGATGTGGTTAGCGGTGAATCGGGAGTGGTGATCCATCTGTGAGAACTTTGTCGGTACCGCGATCTGTCATCAGCACTCATCGGTATTACCACGGTTGGTCTTACGCTTTGAAGATATCGTAGCTCCGGTTCGCGGTGTGCCCATGAAGCGGTGGCATGCAACTGCAGGTGATAGTCCGATTGCATATGTAGCGCAATGGATCAACCACGGCCCTGCGTCTTTGTTGTAGCCATGTACCCATGTGGTGACCAGAGGCCTGTGAAGCAAACTAAAACGGTTGTTGAATCACAAAATATACGCCGGGATGTTCACCTGCCGGGATAGTAGTCGAAAGAGTCAGGGTAGGGCAGGCCAATGCAGGGCCGTAGTTGCCCTGTCGTTAGCGCTGTATAGGGATTTATGGTTTGTTGCTGAATCTGGCTTGAGAGTCGTAAGGCAATGTTGTACTACTTTATAAACGGTACCCTATGATTCGAAACCCATCTCCAGATTTTTCGCTTCTTGATCAGGCATTACTACGTTGCTCTGACGGTTATTGCTTATATGACGATGGTGGTAAATTGTACTCATCGTCTTTTAGTTTTGGTGATTTTTACCCGAAGTTAAAAAACCGGATAAAGCCAGGGTATGCCTATGCCGAATTCGTGCGAGACCTTCTTGAGCTTAAGGCGATTCAAAATTTAAAGCCTGTAGATGATGTGGATTTATGGGTTGTTGAGCACTTGGCTCAAATCGATGAACACAAACGCACATACGTCCATCACCTTGAAGATGGGAGGTACATGCAATTTCAAAGTACCAGGCTGTCAAACGGTTATTGGTTTTTTGCAGCGACTGATATCACCGGCTCAGTACTCCAGAGAGAGTCGGTTGAAGCCAGTAAAAAGAAGTTTGAAAGTTTTGCACAGATATCCTCTGATTGGTTCTGGGAGCTAGATAAAGACCTCCAGTATGCCTATTTCTCGACACACAATGCACCACTGGGTGAGTTGGGTAAAAGAAAACTGATTGGTGTGTCCAGAATTGATCACGTCAATGAAAGCGCGCTGGATAACCCTCAATGTCGGGAGCACAATGCAGCGCTTGCAGAAAGGCGTGAAGTTGATGTGGTGTTGACCTGGAAAAGCACTGAAGATGCAGACAGCCACGTTCACGTTCAAATACTTGCCTCACCACAGTATGATACGCGTGGGAATTTTACCGGCTTTCTTGGTTGTGCTAAAAACGTTACCACCGAGTATGGCTTAAAGAAACAGCTTGAGTTTCAGGCGGCACATGATGAATTGACCGGACTGATTAACCGCCGTGCGTTTAGTAACTATCTGAATGCCAGCTTGAAAACCCGATCGGCACAGAGTGTATTGGAAAAGAGCGTTGGTGAGTTGCACCGAACACTGATATTTTTCGATCTTGATCAGTTTAAGATGATTAACGACAGCGCCGGTCATCTGGCCGGTGATCAATTGCTCATTGAAGTAACCGAAACCTTTAAAAAAGTGTTTACCAACCCTGACGATATCATTGCGCGTTTAGGGGGTGATGAGTTTGCGATACTCAGTTCCAGTGACGAAAAACGCGCATTAGAGCAGGCTGAGGAATTAATTGGTCATATTGGAGAGTATCGCTTTCAATGGGATGAAAGAAAATTCTCTATTGGTGCCAGTGCCGGTATTGTTCTGCTTGATCATAGTTCTTCAGATGAGTCCGTTTTACTGTCGAAAGCTGATGCCGCCTGTTATTCTGCAAAAATGGCTGGCCGTAATCAGGCGCATCTTTACTGTGCGCAAAGTGCGTTTGAGTCAAACCAACATGATGAGCTCGGAAAGCTCGAACTTATTAATGAGTCGCTCCTTCATGATCGATTCAGTTTGTACCTTCAGCCTATCGTGGCAACAAAAGACACTGGCGAAATAAAGAAATTTGAAGTGCTTCTGAGACTGTGGGACGCTGACGGTGAAATGGTGCCACCGGGCGTGGTGATTCCTGTGGCAGAAAAATACGACCGCATGCAACATGTAGATCTCCGTGTGGTGGAGCATTCGATTATTGCAATCAGTAAATTCAGGGAGGTGGGTGAACCGGTTGCGCTCTCTGTTAATCTATCCGGAAATACACTCAGTAATGAATCCAGCCTGAATCGAATTGCTCGCTTAGTCGAGGAGCACGAGGTGGAGCCAGGCACGCTTTGCTTCGAAGTGACGGAAACGGCAGCGATAAAAAGTATTGAAAAAGCTTGTCGTTTTGTAGAGAGGCTTAAACAATTAGGTTGTCAGTTTTCACTTGATGACTTCGGTAGTGGTTTGTCATCCTTTTCCTATTTGCGATCGCTACAGGTTGATTATTTAAAAATTGACGGGTGCTTTGTTAGCAATATCATAGAAGATAAACCAAACAGAGCCATTGTGACGTCATTCAATACGCTGGCCCAGGAGCTAGGGATGAAAACCGTAGCTGAATACGTTGAGAATGATGAGATTGCGAATTTACTTACTGAACTTGAGATAGATTATCTTCAGGGCTTTGGTGTAGGTAAGCCGCAGTGTATGAATGAGTGGTTGGAGTTTTATGCTGGTAAGCAAAAGCTTACAGGAACTGAGAAGATCTGAATAGCTGATTGGGCGTTCGTACAGTGGCGGCGGTCAGGTGAATGCTCTTTTGCAAGGCGGCAAAAGATAGCGTGAAAGAATCTTCCGTATCCTAACGTAGCGTGGCACTATTACCTGGTTAGTCGCTGGAATAGATGTCATGAAAACATCCCGTATTATTCACACGGTAAGCTGCCATGCCGAAGGGGAGGTTGGAGATGTCATTGTGGGTGGGGTCAGCACTCCTCCAGGCGATACGCTGTGGCAGCAATCCCGTTGGATTGCGTCTGATGAAAATTTAAGGCGTTTTCTGCTTAATGAGCCACGAGGCGGTGTTTTTAGACATGTCAATTTGCTGGTACCACCGGTAAATAAAGAGGCAGACGCTGCATGGATCGTCATGGAGCCCGAGGACACACCGCCCATGTCTGGCTCAAATTCAATGTGCGTGGCCACCGTATTGCTTGAGACGGGTATCCTACCTATTCAAGAGCCCGAAACTATTCTCACGCTTGAAGCGCCCGGGGGATTGATACGAGTGGTTGCAACTTGTAACGATGGTGAAGTTACCTCTGTGCGAGTGACTAATGTACCAAGTTTTGCGGCACAGCTCGATGCGACCCTTGAAGTAGAAGGCATAGGCTCGCTCACGGTGGATATTGCCTATGGCGGCGATAGTTTTGTGATCGTAGATGCGAAGGCACTTGGTTTTGCCGTAACGCCTGATGAAGCCCGTGAGATTTCAGAGCTTGGCGTATCTATAGTCAGTGCAGCCAATGAACAGCTAGGCTTTACTCATCCGGAGAACCCGGATTGGGCGCACATATCGTTTTGTCAGATGACGCTGCCTGTGGTGACGATCGATGGCATTAAGCAAGGGAAAAACGCCGTTACCATTATGCCTGGCAAGATTGATCGATCTCCCTGTGGAACCGGTTGTTCGGCACGGTTAGCGGTACTGAGAGCACGCGGTGAGATTGAAGTGGGTGAGCACTTTCAGGGTGTATCAATAATTGGTTCCACTTTCGACTGCAAGATAGAGCAAGACACCAAAATTGGATCAGCGTCGGCTATCATACCGAGTATATCGGGACGTGCTTACATCACTGGTACCCATCAGCATACCCTTAACCCGTCGGATCCCTGGCCAGAGGGATACAGGCTTAGTGATACCTGGCCGATGCCTCGTCGGCGTGTACCGGTAAAGATATAAATGAAGCTTGGTTGCTGGGAGTCTGCATTATTTAGTCTCAATCAATCAGGTTTGGTACAGCTGATTGTTTTTTTCTCTTATGAATAATCCCATACGGACCCACTGGCGAGGCCGCTACCCGCTGTTGCCGACTGTGCTTTTAATAGTACTGGCATTGAGGCTACTGATGGGGGTGGCGCAGAAGGTGATCCCTGCGGATGCGATCAACACGTGGGTTGTTTTTAGCATCGGAATATTTATATGGCAGATAGTCGGCAGTTCTCGTGCGACTGATCGTTTTCTGAGGGATAGCGGAAACATACTCGCGGTGTTTGCTGCATACTTTGTTTTACTCGTGCTAGTGATTCTTACTGTTTTTCAAGTCATTGACGCGCTGGCCTCTAAACAGCAACCGGAATCGTTTGTTACCACCTCACGTACCCTGCCGGTACTCACAGATATGAAGCTTGTCAGGGTCGATGGCAACCTCGATTGGGAGTTATTCTCAGCGTTTGAAGAGACGCTGAAAATGTATCCGGATATTAGTGAGGTGAAGCTTTCGAGTGGTGGAGGGTATGTTTTTGTGGCACGTGCGATGGCGTTAAAAATTCTTGAGCACAAGCTGAATACCCACGTTGATACTCATTGCTATTCAGCTTGCACAATTGCGTTTTTAGCAGGCCATCGGCGGACCATGGCAAAGAATGCCAAGTTAGGATTTCACCGCTACAAGCTTGAGTCAACACATCAACCTGAACTCATTGATGTTGCCGAGGAGCTTGAAAAAGACAGGCGTTTTTTTGCTGAACGCGGGTTGTCAGATGCGTTTATCAAGCAGGTTTTCACAGCAGGTCATGCGGATCTGTGGAAGCCGAATATGGTGTCGCTGATCAAGGGAGGTGTGTTGGTCGACTGACCGGGTGAGTGATCTCGTGC